>CAYHXG010000001.1:0-4328 GCA_964360575.1 uncultured Candidatus Saccharibacteria bacterium
GGAACTTCAGTGATTCGCAGGCGCGCCGTTTCGGCGGTGCGCCTGCTTAATTCTTTTTATATATATGGAAATAGCTAAAAACTTGGATGATTTTGCAAAAACACCTATTGAGAAAAGACGGGGTATTTATGTTCCACTGCCTTTGCGTCGGGAAATACCAACCAAAGATTGCAGCGAGGAGTTGGTTTCCATAGAAAAATTTTTTGTTTCAAACAGTCAAAAGATATTTTTGTCGCCAGTCTGGAGTAAGAAAGACGTGCCGGTTATGGTCTTAAGAGAAAACGCGCTAGAAAAATTACTCAAAGTCAGTCGAGGTCTTAAAGGAAAATATTTTTTTAAGGTTACGGATGCTTACCGGTCTGTTTCTCTGCAAAGAAAATTATTTTCCCAGGTGTGCCAAGAAGTTAAAACGGAAGACAATTCTCTCTCAGAAGAGGAAACGAAAACAAGAGCTCGCCGATTTGTAGCCGACCCGGATTTTGGTGTTCCTCCGCACTCTACTGGGGGAGCAATTGATCTAACTTTAGTGGATGAATTGGGTAGTGAATTTGATATGGGCACCAAAATAGACGTTTTGGATGATAGAGCTGAGACATTTAGCTCTAAAATTACCCCGGAGCAAATGTCTAATCGGGTGTTTCTTTTAGGGGTGATGGAAAAAGAAGGTTTTGTTAATTTGGCTTCAGAATGGTGGCACTATTCCTATGGAGATCAATACTGGGCGGCATTTTATGGTAAGCCAGCAGCTATTTATGGAAGTTTGTAGTTTTCCACATACAAAACCTAGGTTTACCCTGTAGTGACTTGAGCTGAAGGTCTTTTGCATCAAACCAAATTTGAAAAATATATTGAGAAATTTCTTTATTTATCAGCATTAAGTTGTTTGGATAAACAAACAAAGTCAAAAGACCTTGGTTTGATTACAGCTCAACTACTACGGGGTTTATTGCGGAAAAGCTTAAGGTCGGGTATCATAGGTATAGTAAATATGCGACTTTTTGCAAAGGTCGAGTAAAAGCGCAGTAATACTTGATAAAATAATGACAAAAAATCAATTTGTATCGGCGGTAGCCGCTAAAACCGGCAAGTCCAAATCGGAAACCGGAGAGTTGGTAGATGCTATTTTTGACACTATTACCCAGACCCTGATCAAGGGCGATAGCGTTAATATTTCGGGTTTTGGTGTGTTTAGGGTTTCTAAAAGAAAAGCCCGCGAAGGCATTAACCCGCGCACGGGCGAGAAGATTCAGATTGCGGCCAAAACCGCTCCCAAATTCCGTGCCGGCAAGACTCTCAAGGAGGCAGTGAAGTAATAGGTTTAGAGGTTATTTTTTAGCTGATTTTGTTTTAATATGAAAACCCCGACCTCGCGAGCAAGGTCGGGGTTTGCTGTTTTTAAAAATGTTCTTGTTTGCAGTTCTTCGGAAAGTAAAAAACCAGTGAGCAAAAACACTCGCTGGTTTTTCTTATTGAAGCGGGCAAAAAATTTCCTCCCCCACACCTCTTCGAGTTCATCGAATCTGATGATTCTCTGAATCAGAAGATCTGAAGACTCATCAGACGTTCGTCCCGAGGGAAGCTCCTCGCTGAAACTCGGAGCCGAAGCGGTCTGAACGACCCCATTCCGCCGCGCCTGCCCGCCTCTGGAGGGCCTCCGCTTGCCGTCTGGGCGGATTTGACGGTATACCCCCTAGGGGGTATACTGGCTATATATGAAATACCTGGACGAAAATAATAAGGCAAAAGTCGTGCGTCGTCTTAAGCTTTTAGAAGGCCAAGTTCGTGGACTTCAAAAAATGATTGAAAACGATACTTATTGCATTGATGTGATCACTCAGACATCGGCAGTAAAGCAGGGGCTGTCTAACGTCGAAGACATGCTTCTGGAAAACCATCTCAGTCATTGTGTTTTTCATCAGGTGCAGTCTGGTCAAACAAAGAAAGCCAAGGAAGAAATTATCAAGGTTTATAAGCTCAAAAGAAAATAATATGCATACACAAACGTACAAAGTAAAAGGCATGCATTGTGCTTCCTGCTCCTCGGTTATCGAGAGGACTTTTAAGAAAGTTGAGGGAGTGCAGTCAGTGGAAGTTAACTACGGCACGGAAAAAG
The DNA here is from genome assembly GCA_964360575.1 of uncultured Candidatus Saccharibacteria bacterium. Lineage (GTDB taxonomy): Bacteria > Patescibacteriota > Minisyncoccia > JACQLN01 > JACQLN01 > JACQLN01. Next base: position 2,114 of record CAYHXG010000001.1, read on the forward strand.
CCAAAATTTCTTTTGATCCGTCAAAGACGAATCCTCACGATCTTTCCAAGCATATTGAGCCACTCGGCTATTCGCTGGAGGTTCCTTCCACTGCCGACACTTCGACTGCACTCAGTGCAGGTGAGATGGGCATGTCCGAGAGCGAGCACGCGGCGCATTTGGGAATTAATCAATCCAAAAAGGAAAAACTCGCTGAACTTGCGGATATGCGAGCCAAAGTGTTTTCGGCCATTCCTCTTGCGATTTTTGCGGCCCTGGTTATGAGCTGGGATATTCTTGCGGAGTACGGACTTGTGTTAGAAATGGGTTCTGTAGTGAAGGAGTTTTTCCACCACCTTTTGCCTTTAATGGCAACCTACACGCTTTTTGTTGTTGGCAAGCCATATCTCCTAGGCTTTTATAGATTCCTCCGGTACGGCAAGGCAAACATGGATACGCTAATCGGCATTGGAACTGTCGCCGCCTTTTTGTACAGCTTTGCCGTTACGGCTTTTGAAGAGACGCTCAGACCTTTTATAAATGTTGAGTATCAATACTACGATGTGGCAATTGTGGTTATTACGTTCATTGCGCTCGGCAAATATTTGGAGGCTCGATCAAAAATAAAGACGGGCGACGCTATAGAAAAACTTCTTAATTTGCAAGCTAAAACCGCACTCACTATCCGTGATGGTAAAGAAATAGAAATATCGGTTCCGGACGTAAAGCATGGCGATCTCATCATTGTAAAGCCAGGTGCGAAGATTCCAGTGGACGGCGTGATAACTGGCGGCAGTTCTTTTGTTGATGAGTCTATGGTCACGGGAGAGCCGATGCCGGTGCAGAAAAAAATCGGAGACGGCGTGGTATCAGGAACAATCAATACAAGCGGCTCGTTTACATTCCAGGCGACGAAAGTTGGATCGGAGACACTGCTTGCTCAGATCATCAAGATGGTCGAGGATGCCCAAGGAAGCAAGGCTCCGATACAAGCACTTGCAGATAAAATTTCATCAGTCTTTGTTCCCATTGTTTTAGTGATCGCTTTTCTTTCCCTCGGTACGTGGCTTATCGTCGGCCCACAATATCTAGGTTTTGCTCAAGCTCTATCATTCGGCCTTGTTTCATTCGTAGGCGTTCTGGTTATTGCCTGTCCGTGTGCATTGGGTCTTGCTACACCGACGGCAATCATCGTGGGCGTTGGTAAGGGAGCAAAAGAAGGCATTCTTATCAAAGATGCCGCTACCCTTGAAAAACTCCACAAGGTAAATACGGTGGTGGTTGATAAAACCGGAACGATCACTATTGGAAAACCGACCCTTGTTGATATACGAAATCTTTCAAATCTAAAGGACGATGAACTGGTATCCATTTTAGCGTCGCTTGAGAAGAAGTCAGAACATCCAATTGCTCACGCGATTGTGAATTACGCCCAGGAGAAAAACATTCCTGTATCCGATGTTAAAAACTTTTCCGCCCGAGGCGGATCCGCCTTTGGTGGAGAAGGCAGAGGAATAAGTGGGATTGTTAAAGACACCGAATATTTTGTAGGTAATGCGAAGCTTATAAGTGATCTTAAAATTTCTTTTGATGTAGCGAAGCTAAGTGAGTTTACATCCCAAGGCAAAACGCCGGTGATTGTGGCTACAAAAGAGAAAGTTCTTGGTTTTGTCATGGTCGCCGATGAGATTAAGGCGGAGTCATTCAAGGCCGTGAAAAATCTGCATGCTCTCGGAATCAAAGTGGTTATGCTTACCGGCGACGATGAAAAAACCGCAAAATACATAGGATCGCTGGTGGGCATTGATGATGTTGTCGCCCACGTTCTGCCACAGGATAAGCTTGAAAAGATAAAAATGCTTCAGTCGCAAAGTCGAGTAGTTGCAATGGCTGGTGACGGCGTAAACGATGCCCCCGCGCTCGCTCAGGCGGACGTAGGCATTGCTATGGGGACCGGAACTGACGTGGCGATAGAATCGGCTGGCATAACCCTTCTTGGTGGAGATATCTCAAAGCTCGTGAAAGCAATCAAGCTCTCAAAAATGACCATGCGAGGGATCAAACAGAATCTGTTCTGGGCTTTTATCTACAATATTGTCGGTATTCCTTTGGCAGCGGGGGTTTTGTATCCGATCTTTGGATGGCTTCTCAATCCCGTCTTTGCCGGTTTCGCTATGGCAATGTCGAGCGTATCGGTGGTGTCGAATTCATTACGAATCAAAAGTAAGAAATTATA
>CAYHXG010000001.1:4428-21557 GCA_964360575.1 uncultured Candidatus Saccharibacteria bacterium
TGTCGAGCGTATCGGTGGTGTCGAATTCATTACGAATCAAAAGTAAGAAATTATAAATATGAAAACATACACATTTCACGTTTCCGGCACTCACTGCGCTTCATGTAAAATCTTCATTGAAGATACTTTGAATGAGCAAAATTTCATAAAAAACACTCGCGTTAACTTAAAACACGAGACTGTTGAAATTGAAACCGATAGCGATCAAAGCCCTGAAGTATTGACCCAAATTCTGACAGAGAAAATAAAATCGAATGGGTATAAGCTGTCGGCGGGAAAAACTGCCAAAGAAAAACAAAGCAATGACGTTATTTGGAAAGCCATACCAATCGGATTAGCGTTTCTCATCTTATTTTTTCTCTTGCAGAAATCGGGAATTTTAAATCTCGGTATTGGCGGCCAAACAACCCCAGTAACAAGTTTTATTATCGGACTCATTGCTTCGGTTTCCAGCTGTCTGGCTATTGTTGGCGGTTTGGTCTTATCGCTTTCAGCAAAAGTATCGCAGGACAATGTCAGCGATACCAAAACGTTCATACTTTTTCATATAGGAAGATTGGTTAGTTTTGCGGTATTGGGAGGAGTTCTTGGTGTGCTCGGCGGTGCTATTGGCATCAACTTTACTTTTACATCGATCTTGGGACTTCTAGCTGCCATTGTGATGTTGCTTCTCGGTTTAAATCTGATTGGGGTGTTTGCGAAAAATAAAATTGCATCGCCATCAGGAATTTTCAATTTCTTCAGAAGAATAGAGCACAAAACTTTAACACCACTCATCCTGGGTTTTGCCACTTTCTTTCTGCCGTGTGGATTTACGCAGTCAATGCAGGTTTCTGCATTAGGGAGCGGATCGTTTACGTCCGGACTTCTGATTATGCTTGCGTTCGCTATCGGAACACTGCCCATGCTCGTACTTCTTTCGTTTGGGTCGGCATCCTTTGCACACGGAAAGCATGCTCCGCTGTTTTTCAAATCCGCAGGAGTAATTGTGGTTGGTCTCGGATTGTTTGCACTCCTCGCCGGACTTGCCGGGCTCGGAATTATCAACCCACTATTTAACATATAATCCTATGAATAAAACTGTTTACATCATTATTACGCTTGCTCTTGTCGTCGGTATGGGGATCATGTTTATTGGCAGTTCAAAAAACAGTACAGAGACAGGTGGATCGGCACAGAATGTTGAAATAAAAGACGGAATCCAATACATCACCGTGAATGCAAGGGGCGGATATTCCCCAAAAGTATCTACGGCAAAAGCTGGCATTCCCACAAAACTCATCGTCAAGACAGATGGCACTTACGATTGTTCAGCATCGCTTGTAATTCGTTCGGTTGGCTTTCAAAAAATATTAGCCCAGACCGGAGAAGAAGTTATTGATTTAGGTACACCAAAAGCAGGACAACCGTTTCAAGGTCTTTGCAGTATGGGCATGTACAATTTTTCCATCAACTTTAACTAAGTAAGTGTTGTTCGGTGGGTCGAACCGAATATTTAATATCACGCAAACTGGTATAATACGATTATGAAAAAATTACTTAAAATTTCATCAGCGTTGGCGATTGTGGCCGGTATTCTGATAGTGATCGGCGGTATCTGGGGAATCACTTTTACATACAAAAACATAGCGCAGGAAAAGATCGTAACACCGGCCGGCGCATCTATTTCTGAAAAGCCGGTGCGCGGCCCTTTCACGCTTAAAGCACAGGCTGACATTATCAGAGAACACACCCTGAAATCGACAGATGGTAAAACGTTCGCTGAAATGCCTCGACAGATACCAAAGCTTGATGAAAACGGCCAGCAGGTTCTGGGCGCAGATGGCAAGCCAGTGATGACAGTGAATACAGCTCGGGATATTTGGATAACCGCCACGACTTTAACCACCGCTCTCAATTTGGGCATCTTGACCTATGTGTTCTCTGGTCTGATCTTATTGTTCGGGTGTATCTCAACTTGGACTGGCATTGTATTTTACACTTTAAGCCGTCGCGGTAATTTTTCCTAATACAAATCTGCCAAAACAGAAAGCGAGGGCGCGGCGGAATCCCCCACCAATTAGTCGGTAAAAAATCGGAAGTAGAGCCAGCATACAGCAAACCACACTTTTTACTTCTTAGGATGTACATATAAAACATAGTTGGTGGGGGAGCGGGCCGCCACGCCAAAGGCGGGCGAGCCCCGCTCAAAATTGTTTACAATTTTGAGCGGGATACCGGAATCGAACCGGCGTCTCCACCTTGGAAGAGTGGCGTACTACCATTGTACGAATCCCGCTTTATCCTCCGAAGCTTCAGGCGTAGGAGGGCTTCGCTGAAGTCTTCGACCCTGAGGTCTCAGACCGAAGGGCTATGGCGGGCAAGCCCGCTTAGCTCTAGTGTTTTTTCTATTTATCTTTCCTCGCCGCTAAAGCAAATTCATCAAAGTATTTCATCAGCTTCTCGCCAGTTTCATTATACTGATTTTGTCCGAAAAATAAATCGCAAAACAATTCTCTCGCCCGACCGATTTCTTTTAGGCGTCCATTCATTTTAATCCAACGTGGGTCAGATAAGGTTAACTCAAAAAGTTCCAAGGCCCGTTCTAAGGCTTGACGGTTATATTCCGCGTGATTCTTTTTTTGCCATGCCCAAGTTCTATTTACTTCACTGCCGATATTGCCCATTTGTTCCATTAGCGTTAATTCAAACCATCGGCCGGCGGCTAGGTTTTTATGCTCCATGGTTATTTGGTCAATATAGAGACTACTTTTTTAATTTTTTCTTGAATTTCCGCATTTTCAACCGATCGGCTCCGGTTACCCAAGGCTGGTTTGAGATTGATCATGGAGTCAAATTCTATCCACTCGTTTTCCGGTTCGTTTAAATGTATATTTATACCCCAAAGATTTTTGTTTTTTGATCCGTTTTCAATTAAAATCGCTTCTTCATCAGCATGTAATTCGCCTCCAATGGCCATAATTTCCCGCTCAATATCCACCACAGCTTTAACCAGACTCACGAATGTTTCGTGAGCCGACTCTTTTAGTTCTTCTTTAGTCATCGGTGAAGTAACTATTTTAATCATGTCGGGTTGCTGGGAATCGAACCCAGTCTACCTGCTCCTTCACCCGCCAAAACTTTTTATGTCGGAGAGCCGAGAATCGAACTCGGACTATCCCGCCTTCACTTGGTCGGGGTGCCGAGATTCGAACTCGAGCTACGTGCTCCCAAAGCACGCGTGCTACCGCTACACCACACCCCGATAATATTATGAAAAGCGGGACATACTACCACTATACTACTCTCCGTTGAAAGTTGGGCGGGCAAGAAGCAGGCATACTACCAGCATACGCCAGCCCGGTATTCTTTGTTCATCGTATCAACAGCTTTAGAGTCGGTCAATCACTATAAAGTTATGATACAATTACGATATGACCCTTGACTGGGAAAAACTCAAAAAGTTTTTGATAGATTCCAATTTGGTTTCGGCTAAAAACTTAGAATTGGCCGAGGTTGATACCAAAGAAACCTCGCGGCGCCTGGACGAAGTTTTGTTGCGGCGAAATTTGGTATCGGAAGAAATGTTGGCCAAAGCTAAGGCCTATGTTTTAGGTATTGCCTACATAGATTTAGCCAAAGAAAAGGTTGAGCCAGAGGTTTTAAAGATCATTCCCGAACCTATTGCCCGTGCGAACAATATTGTGGCTTTCCGTAAAACCGGTAACAACTTGGAAGTGGCAATGTTAGACCCCAACGATCTTCAAACCATAGATTTTATAAAAAAGAAGGCTGATCTTAATATTTTACCCCGCCTAACCTCGCGCCAGTCTTTGGAGGCAGTCGTAAGGCAATATCAGCGCAGTTTGGAAGATGAATTTAACACTATTATCAAAGACGAATCCTCGGCGGTGATGCAAGTGGTAGGTTCGGTTTCCAAAGATGGCCAAATAAAATCCGATGTGGAACTAGAGCGTGTAGCCAAAGAATTGCCGGTGGTAAAAATTGTGGATACGCTTATTCGCCACGCTATTTTGGAAGGTGCCTCCGACATTCATATTGAGCCCGAAGAAAAAGATGTGGTGGTGCGCTATCGGGTGGATGGTCTTTTAAAAGACGTAATGATGTTACCACGAGCGGTGCATGATGGTGTGGCGGCGCGCATAAAAGTTTTGGCCAATTTAAAATTAGATGAACATCGCCTGCCTCAAGATGGCCGTTTTAAAGTAGAGGGCGAGGGTTATAAAGTTTCTTTTCGAGTTTCTATATTGCCGGTTTATGATGGCGAAAAAATAGTGATGCGCCTGTTGCAAGAAGATGCTCAGGGTTTTACGTTGGAAAGTTTGGGTTATCGCGGCAAGGCTCTAGAAGTTCTGCATCGTGTTATCAGGCGGCCCACCGGCCTCGTGTTATCAACCGGTCCCACTGGTTCGGGTAAAACCACCACGCTTTATACTATTCTTGATATTTTAAATACGCCCGAAGTTAATATTTCTACAGTGGAAGACCCCATAGAATACCGCATTCCGCGTGTTAACCAGACCCAAGTTAAACCCGACATTGGTTTTTCCTTCGCCCAAGGCTTACGCACTTTGGTACGCCAGGATCCCGACATTATTATGGTGGGTGAAATACGCGATAACGAAACGGCAGCTTTAGCCATTAACGCTTCGCTTACCGGGCATTTGGTTGTTTCCACTTTGCATACCAATTCCGCGGCCGGCGCTATTCCTCGCCTAATGGATATGAAAATAGAGCCGTTCCTTATTTTATCCACATTAACAGCTGTGGTGGGCCAGAGATTGGTTAGATGCTTGGTTCCCGACAGCCGCACTAAATACAATCTCACCAAAAAAGAGTTGGATTCTTTGGGTAAGGAAGTAGATTTGGCTAAAATTTTTAAAACTTTAAAGGACGAGAAAATAATTGGGCCTAAGGACACTTGGGAATCCATTACTTTTTACGGGCCCAAAGAAACCGAGAGCACGCCCAAAGGTTACCGCGGCCGAGTAGGTATTTTTGAAGTGTTGGACATCACACCCAAGATAAAAGAAATAATTATGGGTGTTGCGACTTCGGACGATATCCAAAAGGTTGCCGAAGAAGAAGGTATGATAACTATGCTAGAAGATGGGTTTATTAAAGCGGTGCAAGGGATTACAAGTATAGAAGAAGTTCTTCGCGCTTCGCGCGAATGATTAGGTCCTATAGAACCAATTAGACCTATAAATTATGGAGTACGAATACAAAGCCGTAGATAAAGACGGCGAAAAGAAATCTGGTGTGAGATCGGCCTCAAGCCAAGTAGATTTGGCTCGAGCCCTGCGGCAAGAGGGACTCTTTTTGGTTTGGGCAGGTGAAAAAACCGGGAGTGGTCCCGTAGAAAAACCCAATATATCTCTTACAGAAAACATAGAAAGCCAGTTTGGTTCTATGTTTAAACAGGTTAGCTTACAGGAAAAAATGATTTTTGCGCGGCATCTCGCATTGATGATCCGTGCCGGGTTTTCGCTTAACAAAGCTTTAGAAACTTTGTCTCGGCAAACTAAAAACAAATATTTTGCCACGGCTTTAAAAAATATAAGCGGGCGAGTGGTGGCGGGTGAAAATTTTAGTCAGGCTATTTCGACTTATCCTAATATTTTTTCCGATATTTTTGTGAGTATGGCTAAAGTGGGAGAGGCTTCGGGTAAATTGGAGGGCACTTTAAGATTAGTTACCCTGCATCTTAAGCGTGAATATATGCTTAAGCGAAAAGTGCGCGGTGCTTTGGTTTATCCAGTTATTATAATTTTGGCCATGTTAGCTGTGGGTGCTGTTATGATGGCTTTTGTTTTACCTCAGCTCGCGGCTACTTTTAGTGAACTCAATGTACCTTTACCCTTAAGTACGCAAATAATTTTTAGTGTTTCCAATTTTATGAGCCGGTATTGGTACTTTTTAATTTTTGCTGTTGCGGTGGGTAGCTATGCTGTTTATTTCTTTTTGCGCCAGACCGCTTTAGGGCGCAAGGCCGTGAATTTATTTTTACTTAAAACCCCGCTTTTTTCCGATATTACCAAAAAAATAAATTCGGCGCGTTTTGCGCGCACTTTAAGCTCGCTTCTTTTGAGCGGTATACAACTTAATGAGTCTATCCGTATAACCAGTGATACCTTAACCAACTATTTTTACAAAAAAGCTGTGATCGAGACTGTAGCTGAAATTGAAAAAGGCAAAACCCTCTCTTCTCTGTTGGTAAAACATCCCAAGCTTTTTCCGCCGGTGGTGACCGAAATGGTGGCGGTGGGCGAAGAAACCGGCTCGCTCACAGGTATTTTGGGGGAACTCGCCCGTTTTTTTGAATCCGAGGTGTCTATTGCCACCAAAAGTTTATCTGCCGTGATCGAGCCCATAATCATGATTTTTGTTGGCCTCGCCGTAGGTATTTTTGCCTTATCCATTATCCAGCCGATTTATTCCATCGGCACCGGTCTATAGGTCGTGTAAGACTCATAGGACTTATGAAACAGCACGGTTTTACCATTGTAGAGCTTCTCGTGGTTATAGCTGTCACCGGCATTTTGCTTACCGCAAGCGCGGTGTCTTTGAGCGGTTTAAGGGCTACGAGCGGTCTTTCGGCCGGAGCCAGCACCATAAAGCTCACCTTGGAAAAGTCGCGTCTTTCGGCTTTGGTCAAAGAAAGTGGTGTGGGTTATAGCGTAAAGTTTAACGAAACTGGCATCGTGTTATTTAAGGGAACTTCGTATAACCCAGTTGATTCCAACAATAAAAATATTAACCTGCCGCCCGGTATTAAAATTGCGAGCGTAAGTTTAAGCGCGGGTGGTAGTGTTGTTTCTTTTAATCACCTTAATGGGACAACCACACCTGGCACGATTGTGCTTGCAAGTGAGAGTGATCCCGCTCGCACCCGCACCGTTTACATAGAAGGTTCTGGCCGGGTGTATCACTTAGCTAGTTCCGGCAGTAGCGGTGGTGGTGGAGGGGGAGGTGGAGGTTCGGGTGGGCAAGGTCAAACAACAGATAGTGGCAATCAAAGTTTCGATTTAGGTTGGAGTATTCAAAGCACCTCGGAGCTTAAATTTAAATTTCTAACGGATCCGCCGTCAACCGAGATCTTTATTACCCAACCTCATTTTAATGGCAATAAAAGTGTCTTTAATTATGTGGGGTATTTTGATGCAGGTGGCGCGGAGCAGAAAATAACGATTTATTCCAATCAGTTAAGCTCAAGCAATACCGTTCTTTCTATAAAGCGCGAACCGAGTGGTTCTGGGCCCAAATTAGAAATCTACATAGACGACAGATTAATCGCTACATATTTTACCGATGGCACGGTTTCAGCGGGGCCAGGCGGCGGTATTATGATAACCCAGTAGGCGGCCTACAGTTATTAGTTAGTAGTTGTTAGTTTTGGTTTTGAGTTTAGGTTTTAGGATGATACCAATAACTGTAACTGTTAACCATAACTAGAAACCAATAACTAAAAACTAAGCATGAACAACAAAGGAGTATCTTTAATAGAAGCGGTGGTGGTGTTGGGTCTTTTAGCTGTATTGGTTTCGGCTCTGGTCGAGCTTAATTTGGCTTTTTCTCGGTATGTTTCGGCCGAGGGCTTGAGCGTGCGTGCAACCGCAATTGCCGTAGAAACTTTGGAAGCGGTGCGAGCCCTAAGAGATAAAAACTGGAATAATGTGAATAATTTGACGCCAGGCGTTCGATATTATTTATCTTTTTCCGAAGCGTCCAAAGATTGGACCATAGAAACTTCCGAGCTTGCCAAGATTGACGGCGCGTTTACCAGAAGTTTTTCTGTTTATACCGTTTCGCGCGATATTTCCACAGGTAAAATAGTAACTTCGGGTGGGGTGGCCGACAACGATACTTTAAAAATTGAGGCCATAGTTAGCTGGGACGATCATGGCCGGGATAAAAATATAAAGTTAACAACATACCTTGCAAATTTCTAATTTCTAATATCTAATTTCTAATAAAATTATAATAATGGCAGATTCTAAAAGCTATAAACTAAAAACTAAAAACTGTTGCGGTTTCACTCTGGTAGAAACGATATTGTATGTGGGAGTGGTTGGTATTTTGCTCGTGGTTATTTCTAACTTTATCTTAGGTTCTACCAATAATTATAAAACCGCGAGCTTAAAGGACGAACTGGCTGCTTCAGCTTACCAAGTTTTCGGATTTTTCTTTCGTGAGGCCAAAAACGCTAGTAGCATTTATCTTACTGGTTCGGTTTTAGATAGTAATTTAGGCGCATTAAGCCTAACCACGCCGTTTCAGTTTAGTGGTGCTTCGGGCCAAGTAGATTTCTATCTTTCGGGTGGCCGGATTATGTTTAAACGCTCAGGTGAAACTGCGCTTGCTCTAACGCCGGATACTCTCGAAATAACTAAATTTAAATTTACGCGCGTAAACCCCAAGGGCAACTTGGAAGGTGTTAGATTTTATTTAGATTTAAGAATTAAAGAAAAACCCCAAGAAACATTTTCTTTAACCACATTTACTATGCTTCGTGGAGGCTACACACAGTGATCTCGCATTTTATATCGCGTATCTTATATCTTTAGATTCCTATGAAATTAAAAAAGATTCAAGTTTCAAGATTCAAGTTTCAAGATTCAAGTGGGCTGCGCCCAGTAGTGAACTTGGGCTTTCTTAAGTATTTCACCTCGATAAGTTGTCGGGGTTGCCAAAGTTCTACTACTGGATATGCCGCTATGTTTTCTTTTTTGGTTATGACCATAGTTTTGGGCAGTTTAATATCTGTTTTTAGTGTTTTAATTTGGAAGAGTGTTTTTTTGGTTAGAACCAGCGTTATAGAGTTTAAAAATATTTATGCGATTGAAGGCTCCATTGAAGACACTCTAAAACGGGTCAAAGACAACGGTTTACCCGACACGCCTAACGGCGAGGTTTTGACAGTGGGCGATTCTACTGTAGTCGCCACTTTAACCAGTGAAAGTAATACCAAAAACTATTCTTTTTTAGCCGATTTCGACCAGAAGTATTTTGCCAGTGAAACATTTGTTGTTAGTGATCCTGGTCCCTCGACCAAAATAAAAAGGTGGCAAGATACGCAGTAATAAAAAACCGCCCCGACCGTTTGGTCGGGGCGGAGCAGAGCAAATCAAGAGTGTTTAGTATCCTGCTTTTTTTGAGGCTTCTTGAAGCGCTGTAGCTTTTTCGTCAAACAGCCTTCTTATGGTTTGGTTAGGAACGTCATCAAGAAACCTCAACACTTGAGCTACGCCCTCGCGCCAATCAGCCCAGAAATCCCACTTCCTTGATTGATTAGCGCATGAAACAACAAAGACAGTGTAATCCTTGAAAAACTGGATTATGACAGATGGGTTTTTTGAATCGCGCCGTATTAAAATCGCTCTAATAAACTCCTTCTCCCCAGGTATGTCTAGAGATAACTTCAGACGATAACTGCCTCTAAACGAGGTCAGTTTTTCTAACAGTTCTTTGATGCGAGCACAGTTTTTTGATCCTGCTCTTGATGGAACAGAAATAGTAGGTATTTCTCCTTCTGGCTTATTCATAAGAGTTTCCTCCTTTATTAAGGAAATAGGTTGTTAGGGAAATAAAATGAGCTAATTATTATAATAATCTATATATTGATATAAGTCAAGTTTCCGTGGTAATGTCTCATATCTTATGCATAGGTTTTAGTTAGTGTTTGAGCCGTATTTTGTATTTGAATAGATATTTGCTATAGTTAAATTGTATGGCGACTATAACCGTCTTAGATAAACCTACAGCCAAAAGGATAAGGGTGGAGATTGACGCCGATAAACTGGAAAAACTGGCCGCCAGTTTGGGTTTTTTAATCCCGATTTTATTGATAGTCTGGAGAGGGCGGAGAAAGATTACAAAGCCGGCCGAGTGAGAAAGATTAAATCATTAAAGGAATTACGCCAACAGTTTCCTAAATGATGAAAATTATTCTCACCCGAGAATTTGAAAATCGTTATCACAAGCTTCCTCCCCAATTTACTCCTCGCTCCACACCGAAAAGTTGAAACCTAAAGATAAACAGGTGTGGAGTTTTCGCATAGAAACGAGGTATAATTTATCCAGACATTACTCTTCTTAGCTCTCATGCATTTTTTCCCACCCGCTATCGGTTTGGATATTTCCGAAAGTTCTGTTAAAGCAGTCAGCTTAAAAAAAGATGGCGAGTTTTTTGACTTGGCGGCTTTTGGCAAAGCTTACTTACCAACGGGTACGGTGGTGGAAGGCGAAATAAAAAATAAAGAAGGTTTTTTGGAGGTTTTGAACGTTTTACTGGGAAGCGAAAAGAGCAATTTTCCCAGAACCAAATATTTGGTGGTTTCTTTACCAGAAGAAAAAGCTTTTTTGCGTGTTTTGGAGTTACCACTCGCTTTAAAGGACCAAGATCTCGTCAATGCTCTAAAGTTTGAGATAGAATCGAATATACCAGTGTCGCTAGCCGAGGTTTATTACGATTACGAAATAATAAGCGAGAACAAAACATCGGGGCACTATGACATCGTGGTCAACGCTATTCCCAAGAAAATAGCCGACGACTACACTTTTCTTTTAAATGATAACGGCTATAGAGTTTTGGCTTTAGAGATGGAAGCTATGGCTAGCCGGCGGGCGTTATTTGCCGAAAAAGTTTACCAAGATTCAATTTTGGTTTTAGACATTGGTTCCGCCCAAACGCGGTTTATGATAATTTCCGAAGGCGCGCTTAAGTTTACTTCTTCTAATACTCTAGCCGGCAACCAGTTTAGCCGAGCGCTCTCGGAACATTTTCCCCTAAACCTTAAAGAGGCCGAGTTTATGAAGAGAGTGGTGGGATTAGATAAAAATCACGACAAGGGCCGTGAGATGCTTTCAGTTTTAAGACCAAGTCTGATTTCTTTAAAAGACCAAATTCAAAACTACATTAATTTTTTTGAGACTCACCCTGCTAGTCACCAGCTTTCGGAAGGCGCCAAAAAAATTTCCAAGCTGATTTTAGTAGGTGGTGGTGCGGCTTTGTGGGGACTCACCGATTGGTTGAGCCAGGAACTTGGTTTAACGGTTGTTTTGGGTAATCCCTTAGCTAAGATTAAAAAAGATCCGTATTCAAAACACAAGTTGTCGTTGGAAGAGTCGTTAGCTTACGCTTCGGCTGTTGGGCTCGCGCTTAGAAACTTTGAAGAGATAGAAGGTTAGCTTCCTAGCTTCTTAGCTTTCTAGAAGGCTGTTTTCTAGAAAGATAAAAGCTAAAAGCTAAAAGCTGATTTGATTAATTTACTTCCTCTAACCGAAAAAGAAAAGATTTACCAGACACTCTTAAGAAAGCAGTTTCAGGTTTTTGGCGTGCTTCTGGTTTTGGTTGTTTTTGGCGGAGTATTCTTTGTTCTAAATACTTGGGTTTTTTTAAAAATTCAAACTCGCGAATTGGGCCGGAATTTAAACATAGAAATGGCTAGTCCCGAATCGGAAACTACCCTCGCTTTAGAAAACGAAGTAAGGGAGCTTAATGTGAAATTGTCCAAATATCAGAATTTTAGAGCCGAAGAAGTGGCCATGGTAGCGTTGCTCGGCGGGGTGAGTGAGACAATTCCGGCGGGGATAGCGCTTAAAAGTTTGAGTTTAGATACCGTCGTTAAAAGGGTTACATTGGCAGGTGAGGCCAAGGTTCGCGATGACATTGTAGAGATGGAAAAACGTTTAAAAAAATCCGATTTTTTTGAAAAAATAGAATCACCTATTGGCAATTATTTGCAAAAAAACAACGGCAGTTTTAATTTTTCTTTTTACATTAAAAGCAAATGACATCGCTAAGAAAAATTTTGGAATACTCTAGGAATTTTTGGTCGCTGGGGACTGTGTTGATAGTTGGGTTACTTTTAATATTGTTTTTTTGGTATGGGGTGGCTGGAGCTCACCGCGAGTTTTTGCAAAAGAATGAAGAGTTAAGTATTATTGCCGCCCGGCGAGCCAACGTTTTGCAAATAAAACGCGAACACGAAGGTGTGAATCTTTTAAAAAAGAGATTGGAACAATCTTTCGTCACCCCCGATACCATAGTTAGTTTCATTGAATTTGTTGAGAGTTCAGGGCGTGATGTTGGTGTGGCAGTTGTTATAGGTAATGTAGCCGAAACTGGCGATGGCCAGGTTTTTAAGATAACAACCGAAGGATCATATTCCGCTTTAATTAATTTTTTAGCCCATTTAGAAAACTCACCCTACTTAGTTAAGGTAGCCAAGGTAGAATTTAATCAATCTTTTGATGCAGTAAGTAAAACTTCTACTGTAAGATCGACCATAGATTTAAAAGCGGCAAATCCATAGGGGAGTAGTTACTAACAAAATTTTATCCAATGAATGAACTAGAGATTGGAAAATTTATAGAGAAAAAGGGTTTGGAAATTGTGGTCACTGTGGCGGCTATACTGTTGTTATTTTCTGGCTTAGTTTTTTATTTCTATGCCTGGCAGGCTCTAAATGAGGCGGCCAATTCTACTGCGGCCGCACCCAGCATCAAGCAGGCGTTACTAGAAGTTGTGGTTAGAGATTTGGATGAACGCCAAGATAAATTGAATAAGTTAAAGGAATCACCGGAGCCTGCTAGGAATATATTCAAATGATCCGTAATTTTTTAACGATATTTGTAGCTGTAGTTAACACAGTTTTTATGTTGTTATCGGCCGCGTCAAACGCGGCCGGTGCTGTTTTAATTAACGAAGTGGCTTGGATGGGTACCGTGGCCAATAGCGCTGATGAATGGGTGGAACTTTCAAACTCGTCGGCCGGCGCAGTTGATCTGACTGGTTGGGGTTTGTATGAGGCCGGCGGTAGTACTCTAATCATCACGCTTTCAGGTTCAATCGCGGCCGGTGGCTATTATTTGGTGGAACGCACCGATGATAACAGTATCAGCAATATTACAGCCGATATTTTTGGTCCGTTCGCGGGCAGTGGTTTAAATAACAGTGGAGAAAATTTGGTGCTTAAAGATTCTCTGGGCGCGGTGGTGGATTCGGTGGATGCCACAGCCGGCTGGCCAGCAGGCGATAATTCGGCTAAATCCAGTATGGAAAGAAAATCGGATGGTACTTGGCAAACCAACGACGGTGCAACTATAAATGGCAAAGACACTACAGGGGGAAACATTATTGGCACGCCTAAAGCGGTTAACAGCGGTTCGTCTAGTTCCACGTCAACGCCTTCCGTCAGTCAGGTAGTTTCGTCGGGAGGCGGTGGTGGCTCAGGCAATGTTTCTACCCCGTTACTGCCCGTTCTTAAGGCTGAAGCCGGTGGCGATGTGGTTATTGAAGCGGGTCAGCCCATAGCTTTTAACGGCACAACTTCACAAGGAGCGACCACATATAAGTGGTATTTGGGCGACGGCACCGTTAAGAATGGAGTTGATATAACCTATACCTATCAATTTCCTGGGACATATTTGGTTACCTTAGAGGTTGGCAACAGTACGGATACCGCTGTGGATCAATCGCGGGTTTTTGTTTTTGGCGGTAAAGTCTTAATTAACGAAATTTTTGTGGGCGATACACCTGCCGTTGGGGGGTGGATTGAAATTTATAACCCCAACGAGGTCTCAGCCGATCTTTCTGGTTGGATTTTGGAAAGCGGCGAGAAAAAATTTACCGTGCCCAATTTTGTTTTGGTTCCGTCTAAAAGTTTTTTGGTTTTAGCACAGTCGGTAACTGGTTTAGATTTAATTTCTCAGGGCAAAATTAGCTTAAGGTATCCCAACGGTCTTGCTATAGACGAAGTTATCTTCGAAAAACCAGAATCTGGTTTTTCGGCGAGCCGCACCACCAGTGGATTTTTCTGGACCAAGGAACTAACGCCCGGCCGAGCCAATATCGTTACTTCTTCGGGGGCATCTTTGTTGGAACAAGTGAATGTTGTCCCTAAAAAAGTTGCTTGGAAAACAGAATCGGCCAAAGCCAGTAATTACATAGCCAGTTTTTATAGTGCGGTTTCAGCTAGGCCTACTCCGGATCAAAGTATTCCTCCCGTTGCTTTAGCCCAAGCTGGATTTTGGACAAATTTGTTTAGTGGTTTATCATTTTGGGTGGTGTTGATTGTGGTTGTGGGTTTATTTGTAAGTATTTTTTACATAAAATTAACTAAAGCCAATGCGAATAATACTAAAAGCCACTAATATAACTTTAACGCCGGCTGTTAGCGAATATGTAGAGAACACATTCGGCTCTTTGGAGAGGCTGGTGCAGAATATGAGCGAGGTTGCGGAAATGCGGGTAGAGGTGGGTCGCAGCACTTTTCATCACAAGAAAGGCGAGGTGTTTTTTGCCGAAGCCAATTTAAACATTGGTGGCAATTTGTTACGTTCGCGCGAGGAGGCTGTGAGTGTTCAGGCAGCGGTAGACGAAGCGCGCGATGAATTAAGAAGCGAACTTTTAAAATTTAAGGGTAAAAAAGAAACGGTCTTTAGGCGCAGCGCGCGGTCAATTTCAAAATTGTTACGGCTCTCGCCGCTGGCGCGGTTTAGGGAATTTAAATTCAGAAAAAAATAATTTTTAAATACGGATCCTGAAAACTTCGGAAATAATTCCGAGGTTTTTTGATTTTGCTATTGTAATGGAAATTTTTTTTGTGTATTATTAAAATAAATTTATATTTTTATAAGTTATTTTTGGAAAATAAAAATGGCCAACGGTAATGGCAATGGCAAAATTAACGATATTTCTCCGTTAGGGATAAAATCTCCACTGAAGTTTCTTTTTGTTTCCAAAGAAAGCGCCAGTGGCGATTTGGCTCGTACGGTCAAAGACGAAGGCCATGAAGTCAAGGTCTACATCAAGGTTAGGGGTGATGCCGATGTTTACGATGGTTTTTTGGATAAGGTTGAGAAGTGGGAAGATTGGGCCGATTGGAGCGATATTATTATTTTTGATCATGTAGAATTTGGCGAACAGGCCGATCGTCTGCGCAAAAAGGGCAAGTTGGTAGTAGGGGGGTCGAGTTATACCGATAGATTAGAGATTGACCGCAGTTTCGGCCAAGCCGAACTTAAGAGTCGGGGCATCAATGTTTTACCTAGCTGGAATTTTTCTAATTATGATGAGGCTTTAGAATTTATTAGAAACAACCCAACCAGGTATGTCTTTAAGCCTAGTGGCAATACACCCTCAGCCAACAAGAACCTTTTATTTCTAAGTGAGGAAGAAGATGGTAAAGATCTTTTGGAAATATTAGAACAAAATAAAGAGGTTTGGCAGAAAAAAGCGCCCGTTTTTCAACTCCAGAAATTTGTGGCCGGAGTGGAAATTGCCGTAGGTTCTTTTTTCAACGGCAAGAATTTTATTATGCCCATCAACGTTAATTTTGAACACAAACGGGTTTTTCCGGGTGGTATAGGCCCATTTACCGGCGATATGGGTGCGCTGATGTTTTGGAGTTCGCCCAACATGCTTTTTAATGAAACTTTAGGTAAGATGCTACCAGCTTTGCAGGAATCGGGTTACGTGGGCTACATAGACATAAATTGTATTGTCAACGGCCGGGGTATTTATCCCCTTGAGTTTACAGCCAGGTTTGGCTATCCTACCATTCACGTGCAGTTGGAGGGTATTTTAATGCCGGCCGGGGAATGGTTGCACCGTTTGGCTCGTGGAGAAGATTTTGAATTGAAAACCAAGAAAGGTTTTCAGATCGGGGTAGAAATTTTTGTGCCGACTCACTTTGCTAAATCCAAAGATAAGGAAATTATAGAAATTTACAGAGATTTGCCCATATTTTTTAAGAAACGGACCAATAAAGAGGGTATACATATCGAAGACATAAAATTAGTTGATGGTATATGGCGAGTGGCCGGTGAATCGGGTTCGCTTTTAGTGGTTACCGGATCTGGTAATACTGTGGAAGAGGCCCGTCATCAGGCTTATTCTAGAATTCAAAATATAATGATCCAAAATATGTTTTATCGCACCGACATAGGCTCACGCTGGCGGGTTGATAGCGACAAACTCCACACCTGGGGGTATGTTTAAAGGGTCCAAGAGCTAAGCCATTGGTTGGTTTTAACATAATTGGTATGAAGTACGATTTTATTGTTCTGGGCGCAGATGGTTTGCAGGGACAGATTGTGGTCCGTGACTTACTGGAGAGAGGTTACACTGTTTTTGCCTGCGATATATATAAATCAAAAATTGGATCAATTATTAGAAAATACGGTCCCAGCCGTTCTTTTTTTTCTTTTGTCGATTTGCGCGATATTAAAGCTACAACCGCGGCTATTTTAGAGTCAGGTGCCGACACGGTTATAAACTGTGCTGATATGTATTGGAACGTTAACGTCTATAGAGCTTGTATTGAAGCCAAAACTCATTGTGTAGATTTGGGTTCTTGGATTGAACTTACCGAGGAGCAATTGGCTATGACCACTCTCTTTAAAAAAATAAAAAGAACGGCCATAACCGGTTGTGGTTCGGTGCCGGGCATAGGTAATGTTATGTTGCGTTATGTTGCCAAGAAACTTGATACGTTGATAAGTGCTGATGTGGGCTTCGCCTGGAATTCCAATCAGAAAAAATTTGTGGTGCCTTTTTCCATGAAAAGTATTTTAGAGGAATTTACCTACAGCCCTAGGTACATTAAAAATGGTAAGGTGGTGGAAAGCAAACCACTGGAGATATTTCTCGAAAAGGATTTTCGCCTAATAGGACACCAAAAATCATTTTTGGTTCAACACCCTGAACTTTTTACTTTTTTTCATTATTTTAAAAATCAGGGATTAAAAAATGTCAGGTTTTTTGCCGGGTTTCCCAGTCATTCTCTGGAGAAAATATATACCTTGATAGAGCTGGGTTTCCATAGCGACAAACCGGTGGAAATTCCAGAATTAAAGGGTAAGATCGCGCCGTTTGACCTGCTAAATCCGATCTTTAAACGATTAAAAACTCCTAGGGGTTATACCGAGAGCGAGAACCTATGGTTAGAGGTAAAAGGTATTAAAAATTCCAAATCCCAGACAATTCTAATGGAATGCTTAGTGCCACCCATTAAGGCCTGGGAAAGGCATGGTTGCAATATAGATACTGGTTTTCCAGCGACTATCATCGCCAAGATGATAAAGGATGGTGTCATAAAAACTCCGGGTAGTTTCGCACCCGA
>CAYHXG010000002.1:0-19652 GCA_964360575.1 uncultured Candidatus Saccharibacteria bacterium
CTATGTCTAACAACAACGCTTTGTTAAAAAACATCAATATCCAAGAGATAGCTGATAAAGGAACTCAAATATACGAGGGTATTAAATCTAACTATGAACCAAAAGATAATGGCAGGTTTTTGGCTATAGAAGTTGAAAGCAAAGAAGTCTACCTTGCTGATACAAGTGCAGAGGCCTTAACCAAGGCCAAAGAGAATCATCCAGACAGAATATTCTATGTTGTGAAGATCGGATATGATGCTGCCGAGACTCTAGCTGAATACTTTTTGAATAAAAAACTCTAAATGCTCAAAGGAAGATTTTTCGGTAACACTCCATTGATACAAGTAGCCGTTGCATCTAACCAAGGCGTTCAGATGCCTTTTGTTGTTTTAGATACCGGTTTTACCAGTGATCTAAAAGTTACTCAAAAGATAGCTACTGAACTAGGTCTTGAAGTAATAGGTGTTACTCGTGTTGGAATTGCCAACGGGCAAACTATTGAAGCGCCAGTTGCTCTAGCTTCATCAGCTATGGAAGGTGTAGTAAAAGATGTAGAGGTTATTATCTCTGAAGGTTTACCCGCAGCAGGTATAGGGTTCTTCTCCAAGTTTGGGTACAAAGCTATTTTTGATTGTAAGAATAAGGACGTTACTTTAGAAAGGGTTTAATAGACTATATCAACATGGAAAGAAAACAATCCCAAAGAAGAGTTACTCAAACCTTAATTCGAAGCCTTGGTCTTGCTCAAGAAAAATTAAAGATAGAAGAAGGTTTGGAGGATATACGTAAGGGTGATACCTATGGACCATTTTTTTCTGCTAAAGAAATGGTCTGTTTTTTGAATCAGCAAAAAAAGAAAATATGATCCATGAGAAATAATGCCCACATGGAAGAGAAGGAAAAACGTATTAAACGTTTTGAGAATGGTTGTCCAACTGAGATAATTTCTACACTCATAAACTCCATTCCTAATTTCTTTAATAATGAAATACGTTTAACCATTAAAGATGACAACTACCAAACATCGCTGATGTTCATGGGTGTTCACGCTGTTGCTCTTACAATCTCCGAAGGTCTGTTTGGTGTTAGGGGACTTGATGGGTATAGGCTATTCCTGGAAACATTTATGGATGGCGACACTCCGGATACAAAGTTTTCTGCTATCGCTGGTCTCGTTCATAAATGGAGAAATGTCGTAGCACATCAGTGGCTTGGTTCAGTTGGTCATTCCATTGGCTATGATTATACTATGAACTTGGGCTGGGAGAAGCGAGGTGAAGTAACTTATATAAACCCTCGAATTTATTGTGAACACTACCTGAAAGTTTTTGGTTCCGATGGCCCTATTTATAGTTATGACAAGAAAATGACCACTGATCAGTTGGAGGCTGCACACGAACGATTACTTAGAAAGTTTATTCAGAGTTAATCGGCAGGTTTTCCTTTTAGGCAACTTCTCCCTCCTAACAACCTCATGCTAGTTTCTCTATCATGAAACTAAGTCAAGAGGCTATAGAAGAATTCAAGGCAATATATAAGGAAGAGTTTGGAGTATTATTAACCAATGCCGAAGCAGAAGAGATGGGCCTACGAGTGCTTAGCTTGTTTCAAATAATCTCGGCTCCACTTCCCAGCGAAAAGGATTCTTTAGAACATAAATAACCAAATTAACCCGAGTACGGCACCCCAACCAATTCTTTACTTTCTCTGTAAAATTGGTACATTTTGGCTACAAGATATTCAGCAATTCTTGTTGATTTTACCCCGTAGGTTCGAACGTCGTCCCACTCCCTGCACAAACATGTGATCCTGGTTCGCTTGCCCTTCCGTAGCTCCGCGCGACGGAGCGAAGGACGGAATCCATCCTGGCCCACATATACCGGTTACTAGTAAATCCCGTAGTGATGCAAAGCATATCGAGTCCTAGCACGCCCACCAACATCAAACCAATCCAAAACCTTTTTTAAAAGCTAGGTCATCGTCGAAAGAGTTAACTTCCATTAAACGCACATACGGGCGCAGGTTGTAAAATTCCACCACATAATCTATTTCGTTTTTGCATTCATAAGGAATAATAAAGGCGCTTTCTTGGTATTTTATGAATCCAAACTGCTTGAGTAGGTTTCTTAGAACTTCTCTTTCCTTTTTTCTTTTATTGGGGATATCGAACATCACCATACGCCATCTGCCATCCCAACTAGCCGGTTTTTTTATGGTCATGGTATCCATATTATAAGTTAGGGCTTTCTTTTTTCCATTTTCCGAAAGCACTACCGTCATAGAACCGTTTTCGTGTTCTCTGGCCTCAATAAACCTTGACATATACAAAGATTTAATTGATCGTTTAAGAGAGGCCTCGCTAATTTTTTGCCAGTCGCCTGCTGCACTTTTAATAACGCCAAAATATTTTTTGGGCGTGCCAGCTAGCGATAACTTCGCACCACTCAAAAGCAACATCAAAACATTTTTCTGCACCGGACCCAATCTGCCATTGTTTTTATATTCCATATTTCCATATTGTATCATACTTTCTGCATCCTCATGCTCGAGCATTGTAATGAAATAAAAAATAAATGTTCCACGAAGAACAAAATTTGGCCAAGCATTTAAAAATCGGTAGAATCGGAGAAAATATTGCCTGTAAATACTTAAAAGACAAAGGATATGCTATTGTAGAGAGAAATTTTCGGAGAAAATGGGGCGAAATAGATATTGTTTGCTCAAAGGGCAAAATAAAAGAAAGTTCCACGTGGAACATTGGGTTGAAAATTTTAACAAATGTTCTACGTGGAACATTTATCGGAAAACATAATGTTCCACGTGGAACAAAAAACAAAAATATAGTCTTTATTGAGGTTAAAACACTAAAAAACAATTCTTCACTTAACCCAGAAGACAATTTAACTCACTCCAAACAAAGAAAATTGGTAAGAACATGCCAACTTTATTTGGATGAGAAAGGAATAAGCCACGATACAGAATGGCAAATAGACGCCATTTTAATAAATTTGGACACTGTACACAAAAAAGCTAAGATAAAACACCTAAAAGGATCAATATATTGATTCACTTGTTCCACGAGGAACAAAACCAATAATATTCACCTCATCCTCATGCTCGAGCATGAGGATGAGGTGAAAGAGAGCGATAGAGATGAAAAGGAAGACAAATGTGATAAGTTATGTTATGGATTGATCTTGTGGAATATCTTATTTGCTAAAAATAATAATAAATGCTAACATCCAAAATATACCTATAAGAAACAAGTAGGCACACTAAAGCGAATAATCTATATTCGGCTTCTTGGTTTATGCTCAGCACAAAACAAAAAGATAAAATAATAAAGTCTTTCCAAACCCACGAAAAAGATACCGGCTCGGCCAACGTCCAAGCTGCTGTGCTTACGGAGGAAATAGAAAGACTGGCTTTGCATCTAAAGAAAAATCCAAAGGATAACCATTCTCGGAGGGGCTTACTTAAAATGGTGGCCCAAAGAAAATCTCTCTTGGACTATTTAGCTAAAAACGACGAAAAGAAATATAATTCTTTGGTCCGCAAGCTAGGTTTAAAAAAATGAGCGCTATTAAACACAAAGAACAAAGGGTTGGCGTCTTCATAGACGTCCAGAACCTTTATCATTCGGCTAAAAACATCTATTCCAGCCGAGTTAACTTTAAAGAAGTTATCCGAAGCGCCACCGACGGGCGCAAACTCGTTCGAGCAATTGCTTATGTTATAAAAACTGAAAGCGGCGAGGAAAAATCCTTCTTTGAAGCCCTAACCAAGCTGGGTATTGAAATGAGGGTAAAAGATTTACAGATTTTTCCCGGTGGCATGAAAAAAGGCGATTGGGACGTGGGTTTGGCTGTGGATGCCGTAAGATTGGCTCATCAGCTAGATGCCACAGTTTTAGTAACTGGCGATGGCGATTTTGTACCTTTAGTGGAATACCTAAAATACAGCCAAGGTCTGCAGGTTGAAGTTATGGCTTTTGAACGAACTGCTTCCGCTAAACTTACAGAAGCTGCCGATATTTTTACCGATTTAGGACAAGGTGTTCAATATTTATTAGGCAAGGGCAGAAAACAATAATCGGGCCAAAATAATCCAAAAAATACGAATCTATCCTAATGCTCCGAATATAAAATAAAATTTCGCGGCATCAGGATAAATTTGTGGTTTGGGGTTATCTTGTAGGCCCAAACATCGCATGGAGAGAAAAAAATTTGAAACCGAAATAGGTTCCAAGAAGTTGGTGGTGGAGACCGGCCATGTAGCCATGCAGGCCGACGGCGCTGTCACTGTAAGTTACGGCGAGACCGTGGTTTTAGCCACGGTTGTAATGTCTAAAAATGAACGTAGCGGCATTAATTATTTTCCGCTTACAGTTGATTTTGACGAAAGATTTTACGCCGCCGGACGCATCAAAGCCTCGCGTTGGATCAAAAGGGAAGGCCGCCCCACCGACGACGCCATTTTAACGGCGCGCTTAGTTGATAGAACTTTGCGGCCCTTGTTTAATCAACGCCTACGAAACGAGGTTCAGGTTATACTAACAACTTTTTCTTTTGATGGCACTAACGACCCAGATATTCCAGCCATTATTGCGGCTTCCACAGCCTTATTGATATCGGGCATTCCCTGGAATGGGCCTGTGGGTGCAGTTAGAATCGGGCGTAGCGCTCAAAATCAAATAACTATAAACCCAACTTACGCCGAACGAGCGGAGAGTGATTTGGATTTGGTGGTAGCAGGCCCAGAGGGTTTAGTTAACATGATAGAATGCCGTTCCAAGGAAGTGGTAGAAAAAGATTTGGTTGAAGCCTTCGGCCTCGCCCAAAAAGAAATCCAAAAAATAATAGATTTTCAAAAAAAGATTGCGAGCGAGATTACTCCCAAAAGAATATTGGCTACAGTGCCTTCGAGCAATGAAGGCTTAAGAAAAGAAATAAAAAGTTGGGATGGTTCTCGCTTAGAAAATGCTATTTTTGGAAATGACCCTGATGCTGTTGAGGAACTCAAAAAAGAATTTTTTAAGAATCTAACTGAAAACGGCAAAGGTCAAAAAGATTTGGCCGAGGCCGAAATCTTATTGGAGGAAGAACTAGATGAAATTGTCCATAGAAATGTTTTAGAAAAAAACCGCCGAGTGGATGGCCGGGGTTTAGAGGAAATTCGTCCACTAAAAATAGAAGTGGGCGTTCTGCCTCGCACCCATGGCTCGGCTATCTTCCAAAGAGGGGAAACCCAAGCTCTGTGTGTAGCTACTCTAGCCGCTCCCGGTTTAGAACAATCCATAGAAACCATGGAGTTTATAGGCACCAAGCGCTATTTGCATCATTACAATTTTCCACCGTTTTCTTCGGGTGAAACCGGGCGAATTGGCATGCCGGGCCGGAGAGAAATCGGTCACGGAGCCTTAGCTGAAAGCGCTATAGAACCAATCATGCCCTCCAAGGGAGAATTTCCTTACACCATAAGAGTGGTAACCGAGATACTGTCTTCCAACGGTTCAACGTCCATGGCCGCCACTTGTGGCTCCACTCTAGCCTTAATGGATGCGGGGGTAAAAATAAAAAAACCGGTGGCTGGAATCGCTATGGGTTTATTTATTGAGGACGAGAAGAATCCTGAAAAAAAGTTTGTGGTGGTAACCGACCTCCAGGGCGCCGAAGATCATCATGGCGATATGGATTTTAAAATCGCCGGCACCAAAGACGGTATTAACGTTTTGCAACTAGATGTTAAAGTGTCTGGTTTAACCTCCAAAATACTGATTCAAGCCCTGGATCAAGCCAAAAAAGCTAGATTAGAAATTCTAGAAGCTATGCTTAAGGTAATTCCCGAACCCAGACAGAAATTGTCAACCTATGCTCCTAAAATATTAACTTTGAAAATAAATCCTGATAAAATTAGAGATGTCATTGGTTCAGGCGGAAAAACCATCCACCAAATTACCGGGGAAACCGGCGCGACTATAGATATTGAGGACGACGGCTCAATATTTATTACTTCCGATAAAGAAGATTCGGCCAACCGGGCTCTGGAGTGGATAAAAAATATCACCCACGAAGTTGTACCTGGAGAGCTGTTTCAGGGTAGAATAGTAAGGATACTTAACTTCGGCGCCTTTGCCGAGATCTTACCGGGTCAGCAGGGGCTTATCCATATTTCGGAACTCGCACCCTTCCGCGTCAACCGAGTGGAAGATATTGTAAAAATAGGCGATCTCGTGCCTGTAGTGGTAAAAAACATAGATAGTGAGGGCCGGATAAATCTTTCACTCAAAGACGCCCCAAAAAATAAACACGAAGCACGAAGCACGAAATCCGAAACGTTTTGAATTGGGATTTAGTATTTGTTTCGAATTTCGATATTCGGATTTAGAATTTAATAAAGTTGCCTCCTTCTTCAACAACACAAATTGCGGTGAACACTCCCACCTACAAAATAAGAACTATGGCGGGTGATCTTGAAGCTCTTAAAAAAGGTTCTTTGCCCACAGCCATACCTCTCGCTGTAAAAACACCACCTCCACTTGCTACTACCCCACCCATCGCTTCCACTCCCGCTCCAAAAGCTCCGGCTACAGTCGAGAAGAAAGAACCCACCGTGCCAGTGGTAGTACCTCAAATTAAACCTTCTTTCCCTAAATTGGAAGGTTTCAAAACGGAAACTCCAGTTTCTAAACCATTGGAAATTACGAAGGCAGAAACTCCTACACCTAAACCAATTGTAAAACCGTTAACTCCACCTCCACCGCTCTCACCGCCAAGGCCACAACCTTTTGAGACTCCAATTAAAAACCCTATCATGCCTTTGGGTCCAAGTTCGCAAAATAAAATACAACCCCCACCACCGGACTTACCCACCGTGCCAACTCTACCACCCCGGCCAGCCATGCCCCCACCACGGCCCATAACTCCGCCACCTCCAGCAAGACCGAGTGGGCCTCCAAGCTTACCCCCCTTACCTCCCTGGCCTACAATCAATAGTGGTAAAACAGCCCCACCTTTACCTTCTCCCAGCCCGACCCGACCAATGTCTCCACCTTCTTTACCTCCCTTACCACCTCTACCGAGTAAACCAACCTTGGCAGGAACAGGATCTAAGCCTAGAGGGAAAATGATTTTAATCGGCGCGGTTGCTGTTGTGGTTTTAGTTTTCATAATGGGTGAAATTTGGTATTTCTTCCTGCGCGAAAAGCCAGTGGTACCATCCTCCGTCTCGCAACAGGAAATATTGCCGCCACCCCAAGAACTTCAACCTCTATTACCGCCAATAGAAGAGGTGACTTCTCTCGAAGTACCTGTCGCGGAAAATCTCACCCCAGAAGTACCAACACCACCCCTACAGCCAGCGGCTGGCTTACTAACTTACAATGCAACCTCAGTTATAGATCTAGCCGAACTTAAAACAAGCGCGGGTGATGTTGCTGCTGGAGACGGATTTACTAAACTAATAATCAGAACCGGTTCGAAAACTTCTCCGGAGGGCGAAGCCGATTCTTCAGAAATAGATACAATCGATGGTCTAGTAAAACACTTAAAAATAAAGATGCCGCTCTCAATTAAAAACCAGTCTACAAACATATTTGATGTTTTTGCTTTTGGCGGTAACAGTTTTGATCAAGATATTTGCGAAAAAGCTAAAAATACGGCAGCAAGTTGTTACGGACCTAGATTGGGTTTGGCACTAGAAGTCACTGATCCTATAAAAACAAAATCAGCCTTAAAAACTTGGGAGAATACCATGGTCGCCGATCTAAAACCGTTGGTTTTGGCAAAAGTTGGCCCGGCGGCCACGACCGCTTTTCAAACTGGTACTTACCAAAACCAAACCATCCGCTACAAAAACCTACCTTTAAACACTATCACCATAGAATACGCTCTCGTGGATAATGTTTTAATAATTACCACCTCCAAGAATTCGATGTTGAAAGCAATTGATTCTCTAAAAACAAAAGACAATGGGCGAGAAGAATAAAAATGAGACTGTGAGAAATACTGTTTCTAATGAAGCAAAACTGGCAAAGCTTAAAAAGGTTCTGCCAGTTTTGCTTTTAGCGCCCTACACCAAAATTTTATTTTTAGCGGGATCGGTTGCCGCCGGCCTCGCCCGGCCGGATAGCGATATCGATTTAATTGTGGTCGCTCAAAATAACCGTGTCTGGCTCAATAAATTTTTTTTGGAAATTTTAACCAGAATTTTTAAAATCAAAAGAACAAAAAACAATAACAAAAATAAGATTTGCTTTAATATTTTTTTGGGAAGTATCCAGCCACTCCTACCACACCGCGATATTGTTGGAGCAGGCTGTTATAAAAACTTAAAACCAGTCTGGGGTACGCCGGAGGAAATAAAAAAATTCTGGGGAACAAATTCATGGATAAGTAATTTTTGTGAGTATGAACCCTCTCAAAAAAAAATATTTAGTGAACCAAAAAAAATTAACCTCGCGCCAAAAAAACTTTTAGAATTTTTTTTAACATTTACCGGACTTAGTTTCATCTTGGAAAAGATTTTTTATAAAACCCAAGTAAGTTACCTAAAAAATAAGTTGAATCAATCGGTAAGCAACCAAGATGCTGTCGACTATGATTTTTTTGTTGCTCCAAATTTGGTTGCTTATCATTTTCCAGTTTCTAATTATGCCCGAATAAAAAGACTGGTCGAGGCAGCTGTGGAAAATCGGCCTAAAAACCCAGACCAAAAAGAACTCACATCCTCTTAGGCCCAAGCAAATATGCGACGATTAACCCATCAGTCTTACTAAAGTAACTTTATTGGTTTTTTGTATTTACATTAAGATCAAAAAATGTGAATATTAAATCAGTTCTAGCTAGTGCAATTTTTTCATCGGTGCCAACTGGTCAATGTTAGCATCACTTGCTCTTTTTATTCCCCAATGTGGGATGTACCGGTTAGAACTCTGGGGTGTCCGTATTTTAATTGGGATACCTTAGACACCCAGCACCTTTCTAATCTAAGGCGCTGGACATTATTTCGCGGGAAAAAATCCGCGAAGAGCTGTTGGGTCGTCTCCGACCCAAATTACATTAGTCGGTCGCCTAGAGGCGATCCAACAAACTCTCTCGACACAAAGTCGGGGGAACAAGCTTGTTCCGTATGCCTAGTGCGGGACGCCATGCAGTCTGCTCATTTGAGCAAAAAAATACCATCGCGGATAGTTCTTTCGAACAAAATATCTTGGGAACATTTTACCCGATTGAGAATTTGCAGACACAGCACCCGGGCAAAGTGAAAACACAGGGTGCTTAAAAATCTCGTAACTTGCAAAAAAACAAGCTACACAGCTCGTCCCATCCCGGACGAGCTTTTTTATTAAACAAAAAAATCGTGTTCCTTGTGGAACACGATTTTGCTACTAATCTATATTTCAGTAACGAACAATTATTTGGCCCAAAAAAACCATGGGGCTGTTTTTTTCGCCGTCCAGGACGGCGTTAAACTTGAAATCGAGATTCTTCAGTTTTATTTTAACTCCGGGCACAAATCTGTTACCCGAGATCAGGCTTTCATAACGCATGGTCGCCCAAACCTGCCGAGATATTTTTTCATAGAACAGAAAATACCATTGGGTCTTATTATCAAAACTCACCGTTTCTACAGCAAATTCCGTACCCGGTCTAAACCAGGCGGCCTCAAGAGCCCAAAGATCGTCCCTGGTGCGGGTATAACGGTAACTTGCGCCGAGCGTAAGACCATGAGACAAATCCAACCGCAACCGTTGATACAGATGCATCTTGCTATCTTTTCTTTCTTTTACAAAACCACCGTGCCGCTGACTACTCGCAAAAAAACCCAGATTCAAACTTGCCCAACCACAACTCAAGTCCAAACGCGCGCCATTGTCTCTCGCCACCAAAGAATCGGTAATGGACGAATAAAACACAGTGGGAAGATGGTCGTATCTGATATCAGCCCATTCCCGGCCAAAAGGCGGGACAAACCGGCCGAAAACAATCTGATCAAAGCCATCAAAAGGCAAATACCGATGTACCCGAAAATCGTGCACCAGCATCTCTTGACCCTCGAGAGCCAGAAAAACAACAGCTTCTGTTTTACTGTCCAGCCGAGTGCGGTTTATGAGCCACGACTTGTTGAGAGTAACTTCATTGTTGTTCCCTGGGTCGTTTTCGGTAAACCGATAGACCCAAGAACTAAACATTTCCCAGCTTTTGGGCCTTTCTTTGGCGTGAACCGATAGAGCCAAAAAACAAACTGCTAAAGACGCTATCCGGAGCAATTTCATTCTCTATCTCCTTGTTGAGGGTAGATTGTTAAGGATCAAAACCGTTTCCGAGAGTGTGCCCATATGTAAGCACAGCTATAAATACACGTCAAATGGCTTTCCTTATAAACCCATGTCAAATATAATGGGGGTATGAACCAAGATACACTCAATGAACTAAAAAAGGCTCTGGAAAAAGAAAAAAATTCCCTGACTGAGGAGTTAAAATCTTTCGCTCACCCCGATAAAAATTTAAGAGGCGATTGGGATGCTAATTACCAAGACATCGGCAGCGGCGAAGATGAAAACGCTCAAGAGGTAACCGAATACGCCACCAGATTGCCCTTAGAACATGAACTAGAAACTCGCCTGCGTAACGTGGATGACGCCTTGGAAAAAATAAAAGCTAGCACCTACGGCATTTGTGAAAGATGCGGCGAAGCCATTAACATAGAACGGCTTAAAGCCGAGCCGGCGGCGAAAGCATGCGTGCAACATAATTAAAAATCCGAAGCACGAAGCGCTAAATCCGAAACAAATTCCAAATTCTAAATATTAAACCTAAAACATTGGGGATTATAATTTAGATATTGTTTCGAATTTCGATATTCGAATTTCGAGTTTACCAATTTGCCTAGTAAAATTTATTCGGCGGCTTTGGTGGGTTTAGACGCTCAACCAGTGGAAGTAGAGGTTGATCTTCAAAGAGGCCTCCATATTTTTAATATTGTGGGTTTACCCGATAAAGCCATAGAGGAAGCTAAGGACAGAGTTTCGGCGGCGGTAAAAAATTCCAAACTAGTTCCACCCAACCAATCCCAAAGACGAGTCATTGTAAATTTGGCCCCGGCTGACCTAAAAAAAGAAGGCCCTAAATACGACCTGCCCATTGCCCTCGCCTACCTCTTGGCTTCACGCCAAATAAATTTTGATCCAGAGGGAAAAGTTTTTATTGGCGAACTGGCTTTGGATGGCTCCATTCGCCCGGTTTACGGCATAATGCCGATCGCCTTAATGGCTAGAACCTACGGAGTAAAAGAGCTTTACGTTCCCCAAGAAAACGCCACCGAGGCAGCCTTGGTGGATGGCATAAAAGTGATTGGCTTAAAAAATCTTGAGGAAGTTCGTAATCATCTTTTAAAAATTAAAATAATCTCACCCCTTGAAACCACCGTTTTGCCTCCGGCTAAGTTAAACTACGAATGCGATTTTGCCTATATAAAAGGCCAGGAGTTTGCCAAACGGGCTTTGGAAATCGCAGCCAGTGGTTCGCACAATGTGCTTATGACCGGGCCACCTGGCTCGGGTAAAACTTTGCTGGCGCGAGCCTTGGTGTCTATTCTGCCCCCCATGGATAAAGATGAGGTTTTAGAAACCACACGTATTTTTTCGGTGGCTGGATTAATTAGACACGAGGAACCTCTCGTTAGAACACGGCCCTTTAGATCGCCACACCACACCTCTTCGGCGGCGGCTTTAGTGGGCGGAGGCAGTATTCCCAAACCGGGCGAAATCACGCTCTCACATCGAGGTGTTCTATTTTTAGACGAGTTTCCAGAATTCAACCGCGATGTTTTGGAAAGCCTGCGTCAACCTTTGGAAGACGGTATTGTTACCGTGTCGCGAGTGAAAGGCAGTTTAACCTTTCCGGCTAAATTTATTCTGGCCGCCACTATGAACCCCTGCCCTTGCGGTTTTTTAAATGACCCTCAAAAAGATTGCCTTTGTACACCCTTTCAAATGCAAAAATATAAAAGAAAACTTTCGGGGCCATTACTCGACCGAATTGATCTTCATGCCGAAGTACCCAGAGTAGAATATGAAAAACTGGCTTCGGAGGTTGTAGCCGAAGCCTCGGCCAAAATCCGCGAACGCGTGGAGCAGGCTAGGCAGATTCAAAAAAACAGGTTTCAAAATTTTGGCTTTGCCGTGAACGGCGAGATGAAACTAAAAGACATAAAACTTTTCTGCCGTTTGGACGAGAAATGTCAGGAACTCATAAAAAACGCCGTATACAAATACAACCTCTCGGCCCGGGCCTACCACCGAGTTTTAAAATTAGCCCGCACCATTGCTGACTTATCCGCATCGGAAAATATTCTGCCCATACACATTAACGAAGCCCTGCAATACCGCCCGCAGAATTAACTAGGTTTTAGGAATTAGGGGTTAGGAGTTAGAGAATTCAATTTCAATCATTGGACGGATACAAACTATTGACACAAAATAACTATCGTATATACTTTAGTTATATGTCTAAAACAATCATCAATATCAAAACAGAAAAAGAGGTTAAGATTACTGTTCAAAAACTGGCCAAAGATTTGGGCTTATCTTTAAGCGCTGTTATGAATGCGGCTCTAAGAAACTTTATTCGTAGCCGCGAGGTTTACTTTTCCAATATTCCCCAAATGAACCCAGAATTTGAACGGCTCTTGGGCGGAATTGAAAAAGATATTAAAGCAAAAAAGAATCTGTCGCCTGCTTTTGATTCGGCTGACAAAGCTATGAGATATCTTGATTCTATATGATTATTCGTTTTCATAGAAACTTCAAAAAACAATCTCGTAAACTAAAAGCAGGCGAACGTTTTAGACTAAAAGAAAGATTGGAACTTTTCCTGGCTGATATATTTAATCCTATTCTAAACAACCACCCACTCAAAGGTAAGTATACTGGCTACAGAAGCATAAATATAGGCGGTGATTTAAGAGCTGTTTATAAACAAGATGAAAAAGATACAGCAATTTTTGTAACTATTGATAGCCATAGCAATTTGTACCGATAAGACCCGACGACCCCACCGCAGCCCTGCCATACCGCCCGCAGGGTTAACTAAAAATACCCAACAGTTAAATGTCGTTGACATATATACACCATGGTGTATACTGATAGTTATGAAAAGAACCCAAATTTATTTACCTAAAACCCAGCTAGATGTTTTTAGAAAACTGGCGGGAGAACAAAAAGAGACGGTATCTGAAATAATCAGGGCATTGCTTAGGCACGCGCTGGAGAAAAATCTGCCTTTGGGACAAATTTATAAAAAGCGCCCAACACCTTTTGATGTGCTCGTGGAAGTTAAAAAATTAAACGAGAGTGGTCCAAAAGATTTGGCTGAAAATCTTGATAGATATCTTTATGGAAAAAGATAAACAAGTTTTTGTTGATTCAAACTATTTTGTGGCTTTTTTTAATGTAAAAGATAACCTACATCAAAATGCGATATCTTGGGCCAAAAAATTGGAATCGGGCAAAATAACCATAATAATATCCAATTTTATATTTTTGGAAGTGGTAACTGTGCTGGCTCAACGAGTAGGCAAAGAAACCTCGGTGCGGGTTGGGCGATATTTGTCGGAGGATCCAAAAATAAAGATAATTCATATTGATACGATCCTACAGGATGATACCTGGCATATCTTTAGAAAAATAAAGGACAAAAACATCGGCTTTGTTGATTGCAGTATTTTGGCGGTGCTACAAGCCGAATATATGGCCGAGCTTTTAACCTTTGACGAAACTGATTTTAAAAAACTTAGAAAAAATTATCGGTTTAATCTGTTTAAATAAAAATAACCACCTCACCACAGCCCTGCAATATAGACCTCAAACATAACCCCCGAATAATTGGGGGTTTTGTTAATTAGTAAAAGGATTTTTGACATAAACCACTATCTACTTTGTTTGAGATACCAAAAATAATTGACGAGCATAATAATGATAAAATTAGCTGTCAGAAAATATAAAGGAAGTCCATACATTAAAATTGCGTAGACACCAACCTTAAAAAACAAGGCTATATATAAAACACAGGAAAGAAGTAAGGAATATAAAAAACTAAAAACAATGCTTTTCTTTATTGTGTTGTAAATACTGTTTCTTTTTGAATAAAACAGTGCCAACATTGATGCTGACACTATAACCAACAATAAAATCGAGTGGTATATGATATATATGTTTGATCTGTACCCATCGCCTCTATAGAAAAAACTATTTAAAAAGGCATATACGCCCCCGTAATGACCAAGCATAAAAGGCAAGCGGGCCACGTAATTCAAAACAGGTAAAATAGTGTAATGCAAAACCCCAAAAATAGCATACAAACAAATTATCTTTTTAAACATAAAATACTTTAATTACAGTATAAACTAATTCACAAACGGATTCTTGGCGCCTCTAACTTCAAAGTGAACATGGCAACCGGTGGAGCGACCGGTGGAACCCATTAAACCAATAGTCTGCCCCTTAGCCACCGACTGGCCTTCAAACACCAAAAGCTGGGAGGAATGGGCATATAGAGTAATGGTACCGTTATCGTGGGAAATTTTAATATATCTGCCGTAACCGCCATTCCAGCCTTGAGCATCGGCTGTAATAATTGTACCTGCGGCCGAGGCGTAAAGCGGTGTATTGCACCATTCCTTACCACCAATATCTATAGCGTTATAACGATGCAAACCGAAAGTGCGCCGTCCGCCTGACGGCTTGCCATAATAACCACCTATATTAGGCAGATTCTGTGGTAAAGGCAGACGAGCTGGAGCCACCTTGGGGCTAATAGGCACATGGAATTCGCCTCCAGGAATAATCAAAACCTGCCCCACCGAAATTTTGCCGTTATCATCTAAACCATTAAAAGCTAAAATTCTATCTTCATCGGCTTTGTATTTTAAAGCAATACTTTTTATAGTATCGCCCGATTTTACCGTGTGCCTAACACCGTCCACGGGCAAAATAGATATTTTGTCGCCGGGTTTTAACTTGGTAGAGAGAGGCAAGTTGTTGGCATTAAGCAGGGTATCCACCGAAATACCAAAATCCTCGGCAATAGATTTTAAACTGTCGCCTTCTTCCACCTCGTAAGTTAAAACGTCACCATCTTCAAGTTCCAAATAACCGGCAGCCGGTATTATAGCCAAAACCGGTCCTTGAGCTACAAGGGCGCTACCTACACTTTCTAGCTGGTTAAAATCGTTAAACTCATCCGGCCCGCCAAAGGGTGATAAACTTCTTTTAGCTCTCGGGTTCAAAACCTCACTCAACCTATTTTCCAAGTTACTGGCAAAAAGCATAACCGAGGCCGCGGAGGACTCTTTAGACAAAACACTTTTTAAAAACCCTGAATCGCTTGTGTCTATTTCTTCCACTATTTCCGTACTAACAGAATCTAAAACCGCTGAATCGTCTTCGGCCCAAAATACACCAAAAACTACGCCGAATACCACAAAAAAAGCTACTACACCCAGTAGCTTCCGAGAGAGTGGCCAACCCGAAACCAAAAGCCACTTACCCCTTAAATAGGTGAGTCTGTCTTCTACAAAAGAGATAAATTTATACTTTATACTAATTGACCTAGAAGCCCGAATCTGTTTTTGGCCTAACCAATAAATATTGGCTAAACGAGACCAGTCTCGGCCCAAAAATCAATAATACCGCCTTAGGACGCATAAAACCCTGGAACACAGGGTTGTAGGTAAATGCTACCTTTTTTGGGACGTAGGGTCAACCGCTATACTCCACAGACAATAAATAGAACACGACAGCGAAAAATGTCTAATTTCTAATTACTAATGTCTAACCAATTTCAAATTTTCAAATGTCTAGTGTAAAAACCTTTTTGGCATTTATATTTAGGCATTGGTTATTGATTAGAAATTTAGGCTTAGTCATTTGTCATTAAGAATAATTTATCTGCTATAATTCCCTGATGTCAGAAATTCTAAACAACCTCAACCAAGAACAAAAAGAAGCTGTAACCACAATTGATGGTCCGATTTTAATAATTGCGGGTGCCGGTTCGGGTAAAACTCGGGCGCTCACTCATAGAATTGCTTATTTAATAGAACAAGGCGTGAATCCAGAAAGTATATTAGCTCTTACTTTCACCAACAAAGCCGCCGGCGAAATGAAAAAGAGGGTTCACCAGTTAATCAGTTTATCGGCTGATCAATTTCCAACCGATAAACCAACAAACTGGAAAACCGACTTGGGTTTTATTGGAACTTTTCACGCCTTCGCGGCTAAAATTTTGCGTCACGAGATTCAACACCTAGGTTACGGCAAAAATTTTGTAATTTACGACGAAAACGACTCTCTAGCCACAGTTAAAGAAGCTATGATGGTTCTGGGTTTGGGTGGTGAAAAATTCAAACCCGGTGGAATTTATGCCAGCATATCCGACCAAAAAAATGAGCTCACTGATTCCAAAAACTATACCGAAAAGGCCAAAGAATTTTACGAAAAAATGGTGGCTCAGGTTTTTGAAAAATATGAAAATTATCTTAAAGAAGCTAACGCAGTAGATTTTGACGACCTTTTGGCCTTAGCCGTAAAACTCTTTAAGCAAAAGCCCGAGGTGTTGGAAAAATACCAAAACAAATTCCAATATATTCTAGTGGATGAATATCAAGACACCAACCTGGCCCAATATGTTTTTCTAAAACTACTCGCCCAAAAATATCAAAACCTTTGCGTGGTAGGCGACGACTGGCAATCAATTTATTCCTTTAGAAAAGCCGATTTTAGAAACATTCTTAACTTTGAAAAAGATTACCCCAAAGCCAAAATTGTTTTTTTGGAGGAAAACTACCGCAGCACCCAAAACATTCTGGACGCGGCCCACGCCGTTATAGAGAAAAATGTTTATAAAACTCAAAAAAACCTGTGGACCAAACACGGCCCAGGCCTAAAAGTAAATATTGTGCAGGCGGCGAACGAAGTGGAGGAGGGTATATTTGTAGTGACAGAAATAAAAAAAATTTTAGCTGCGTTAAATAAACACAGCGAAACAAATACAGTGCGAGATCTAAATGATTTTGTAATTCTTTATCGCACTAACGCTCAATCACGGGCGATGGAAGAAGCTATTATTCAAGAAGGTTGGCCCTATAGAATAATCGGCTCCATAAAATTTTATGAACGGCGTGAAATAAAAGACATCATTGCCTATTTAAGATTGATTCAAAACGATAAAGACTGGCTAAGTTTAAAAAGAATCGCCAATGTGCCACCGCGGGGTATTGGTAAAACAACCCTAGACAAAGTTGTCTCGGCCGAAGATTTAAACCATCCTAAGCTAACAGAGTTTTTAAACCTGATGGCCGAACTAAGAAAAGAATCTAACCAAAAAAATGCATCCGATTTTATTAAAGTTTTGCTGGACAGCCTCCGTTACAAAGATTACTGCCTAGACGGCACGCCCGAAGGCGAAGCCCGTTGGGAAAATGTGCGGGAACTTTTAACCGTGGCCAGTAAATTTGATAATGAAAATCCACCTAGTGGGCTCAACATTCTTCTTGAAGAAATCGCTTTAACCGCTTCGACTGATGATATTTCTGACGACAAAGGTTGCCTTAATTTAATGACTCTTCACTCCGCCAAGGGCCTAGAGTTCCCGGTGGTTTTTATAATCGGCGCCGAAGATGGTTTATTGCCTCATTCTCGCAGTTCTTTTGACCCCGCTCAAATGGAAGAGGAACGGAGATTATGCTATGTTGGCCTAACCCGCGCCAAGGAAAAAATCTATTTAATTTTTACCCGTCGGCGCAGTATTTACGGCCGTACCGAGCCTAGTTTACCCTCGCGGTTTTTGGGCGATATACCAGCTAGACTGGTGGAGTTCAGAGAATATGAATCAGAAGATGAAATTCTTGATACATAAGACTAAATGATAAAAACCAAAAAGGAACTAAAGGAAAAAGATATTAAGCCGGTTAAGCACCTTGGCCAAAATTTTTTAATTAACAAAGAGATAATAGAAAAAATAATTTCGGCCGCTCAAATCAAAGCTGGCGAAACCATCTTGGAAGTCGGGCCAGGCACGGGGAATTTGACTGAGGGTTTGCTGGGAGTGGGAGCGGAAGTGACAGCTATTGAGAAAGATAAAAATCTAGCATCTTTGCTTAAATTAAAAATAAAAAAACAAAAACTAAAAATTATTGAGGGAGATATCTTGAAATTTAATGAAACAGCCATTAAAAACCCTTATCGAGTTATTGCCAATATTCCGTATTATTTAACCGGAGCGTTAATACAAAAATTTTTACTCTCCAAAAATCTTCCCAAGGAATTGATGCTGATGATTCAAAAAGAGGTGGGCGAGCGAATTACTGCTCGGCCACCTAAGGCTAATTTTCTTTCTTCGCTAACACAATTTCTGGCTGAAAGCGAAATATTGTTTAAGGTGGGCAAAGAAAACTTCTGGCCGCAACCCAAGGTTGACTCTGTTCTGATAAAACTCACACCATTTTCTTATCTTAACAAATCTTTACGATCGTTTGATTTCATTAAGATAGAAAAAGAAAAAAGAGAGGAATTTATAAAATTTCTAAGGGTGGTTTTTAGGCAACCACGGCAGACACTTTTTAATAATTTGCGCAAGTCGGGAACCATCCCGCCCGATAGACTAGGCACGGTGTTTAGCCAACTCGAATTCAATAAAAAAATAAGACCGCAGAATCTGGATTCCCAACAACTTCTAAAATTGTTTCAAGCTATTTTTGGTTATTAGTTGGTAGTTTTTGGTTTTGGTTATTGGTTTTGGTTTTTAGTTTTTAACCATGAGACTCAAACCGATCAACAAGAACTGATAACTCATAACTAAAAACTATAAGGGTTTAGTAATCTTTTTCTCATTTTCTGTGGAAAACATTGATATTTTTGCATGCTCTGAAAGCAGTCAAGGTGGTATAATTTATATAGAAATTAGGAGGTTAGGAAATTAGGCGCTAGAAACAAACGGATGATCAATTCTTATAGGGATTTGATTGTGTGGCAAAAGGCCATGAGATTGGTTTTGGCTGTTTATGTTTTAACCGACAAATTCCCTAGAGAAGAAGTTTTCGGTCTTACATCTCAAATGAGACGTGCCGTGGTCTCAATACCGTCCAATATAGCCGAAGGACGATTAAGAGGATACAGGAAGGAATACAAGCAATTTTTACTAAATTCTTTTGGATCTGGAGGAGAATTAGAAACTCAGATAGAAATTGCTAAGCAACTGCAAAAAACAAAAATATTAGACTTTGGAGAAATTGATATATTGTTAGACGAAGTTATGCGAATGCTTAATTCTATGATTAGCAAACTAAAAACTAATCCCCCTAATAGCGGAGCATCCTAACTCCTAAGAACTTTTAACAAGATGTCTAAACGCTTTACCATAATTGCCGCCACTGTGTTCGCGCTTGGTTTAATAGCCGGTGCTTACTTGGTGTTACGCACTACTGTAACCAGCGGGGAAATAGAAACCTCTACCCCTCTCTCGGCCGGCAAAACCAGCGACGAGCTTTTGGATGAACTTTTAAAGTTAAACCGCGAGGAAGCCGAAACCA
Source organism: uncultured Candidatus Saccharibacteria bacterium (assembly GCA_964360575.1). Classification (GTDB taxonomy): domain Bacteria; phylum Patescibacteriota; class Minisyncoccia; order JACQLN01; family JACQLN01; genus JACQLN01. The sequence goes on from CAYHXG010000002.1 coordinate 19,573, forward strand.
AAACCGCCTATGTGCCACCGGAAGAAAGAAATATAACCGATGAATTTTTAAGCACAGTGATTTCCAGCGTTGGGCTCACT
>CAYHXG010000003.1:0-12519 GCA_964360575.1 uncultured Candidatus Saccharibacteria bacterium
CTCACTAGCATATCGGCTAAAAAAATCCAGAGCTCTGATTTCTTGGTTGAAACAGTTTTGCCTTATCTAAAATCTAGCGAAATAGATTTATTGCCAATGATACCAACATCGGCTCTAAAAATATCTACTGATTCACCAACCAGTTATAAAAAATACTTCAACTCAACGAACAAAGAGACCGAGAGAATACTGGGAACAATAACAAAAATTTTAGACGTAGACTTAGAAAAACTAGGGGATTCGGGGATTCAGAATAACCTGGCTTCATACTCCAAAGATTTAGAAAATTCATTTAAAAACATATCCGAGATAGAAGTCCCACCCAAATATTTGGCTCTTCATAAAAATCTCGTAGTTAGTATTATTGGCGCTAAAAAAATAACAGAGGTAATGATAGCTGGAACAGCAGATCCGCTAAAAGTACTTATGACTTTGGGTCAGATAGAAAGCTTAGCTCTATTCTGGCAGCAAACTTTGAGCGATTACGCCAAGGTCTCAACCGCAAAAAGATGAACTGCTCCACCAGTAAAAAAATCAAGGTAATTTTGACAGGTATAACTCTGGCTTTTGTTTTTGCTTTTGTTTATCCTAACCAACCCAAAGAAGTCCAAGCTCAATTCGGCGGGGTGACTTTCAATATAAAATTAAAAGATTTGGCCAAAAAAGCCGAGGACTTTAAAAAGAAATACGGTAAGTTTGGCGATATCGCCTTTCAGCAACTAAAAAAAAGATACCTGACACAGATTCAGAATGATCTTGTAAATTGGGTGCAAGGCAACGGCAAGCCGAGGTTTATAACGAACCCAGAGGAATTTTTGGTAAAAAACGCCCAACTAGCAGCGGCTTCGGCTATAGATGGATTTTTTTTGAATCAAGGCGTTAATATATGCCAACCATTTAAAGCTGATTTAAGGTTTTTGGTGGACAAAGTAACTTTTCTGCGGCAAGAACAAGTGCGATGTACGCTGGATGACATAAAAGATAATTTAGAAAACTTTGCCGATAAATTTGAAAATGGCGGCTGGACAACTTGGATTAAACTGCACGAAGCCAGAAACACATTGCCGGGCACGTACCTCGCCTCAACTCAAATTATAGGTAGCAACGTTTCCCGAGCTGGCAATACCGCCCAAGCCCAAATAACCGCTGGTAAAGGGTTTTTGGATATAAAAACATGTCTCCGTAGCAAAGTAACAGCATATAAATTTATTCTGGCCGACGGCACAATAGTGGATTCTAACAACAGCATACTCCAAGGTGATAGATGGAATTTAGGGAAGGGTATATTGGAGTTATTGACCGAAGGGCTACTCCATCCGGATCAAATTGAAGACATTACCACAGGGCAGGTTAGGGTAACTGTAGGTGAATCGCCAGCAGACTATAGCCCCGACGGCAAACCCATGGAAGAATTGGATACCACCCTCATTGGGGATGGGAAGATAGAAACATGTGTAGAGACCACCACCATCACTCCCGGTAGTGTTGTGGGCGATTGGGTTGCTGGCGGATTAAAAGATCTCTCGCTAGGACCTCTTATGAACGCTAAAGAAGCTGGGGAGATAATTAATGCGGTGATAGATGCCGCCGTCAACCGCGCCGCCCGCGAAGGACTATCTAAACTAAGAAGTGGTCCGGGTTCCTGGTCCCAACCCTCCAAGGCAGGAGGTCAAACTTACTACGGACAGGCCGCGGTGCAACCGCCAGTGATAGGTGCAGAGAGCCCGGCTTCAAGCGCTCTTTTAAACCGAGTGCTGGCTTTCCAAAATAATATTCAAAAACTGATAACCCAAATAAATTCGCTCATCCGTGGCGAGAACACCGAAAACACCACTCACAACTTCAAAAAGAAACTGGAGGGTATGAATTTTCTGTTAAGAAGGCATAACGATGTTGATGACATTATTGATAGCAACTATTCAAACCACAAGCTTAACGAAGAATCCAGAAATCCCGGGCCCTACATCGCCAACAAAGTATTAAACGAAGTTATAGCCGGCCAGTGGAGTTCTATAATTCAGACCCTGCAAAATATAAACTCTCAACTCCCTGACAGTTGTTTGTCAGCAATCACGGACATCAGATTCTTTGAACACCCCCAGAAAGAAGCTCTGCCCTTTACAGACAAAGAAGGCGTAGTATTTAAAAAAACAGAGATCCAGAATATATATTGGTACCTGCTAACCAGCCGCCTCCCCGGCGAAGAAAAAGACGGAGCGGTAAAAACCACAGTCACGGCTTGGAAGAATGAATATCTGCCCATAGGCCTACCGCGAGCGAGATCAAATGAAAATTTATACCTAAACATAGCCAGCTCCTACGCTGGATTAATAGACAATGCCAAACAACTTTTGACAAATTTTCAGAACGAAGAACCTAGAGATAACGACGATTCGGAATTCGTAAATTCCATATTGCCTATCGTCAGCTTGTATGATTCTTTGCTAACCGATTATGACCGAGCCGCCAGAGAAACTGGAGCCATGGGCGCGGTCCAAAATTATGTGGAACTGCGGGATCAATCGGAGGATGAACAACAATTGGAAATATTAAGAAGTACCGCGCTTGAGAGTTTGAGATCGGCCAGAAATAGATGGTTAACCAATCAACAGGAAGTGGCCGAGATACCAGCCGACGAAAAAGCTAAGGCTGTAAGAAAAGCGGAGATTATCGCAGATGCCCTCGCGAAAGTGGAACTATCTCTAAGAAACTTACTGGCTTCGCGTCCTAAAGAGCTTGAATTTTTTGATCTGAGGCCGGCGGATATAAACAATCTGTCCCTAGACAGGGTTTTGGTTCTAATTGCCCAAATACCATCTCTTGATTTCTTGCAAGAGGTTAAGAGTGTGGGCGCGGCCACGGCCGAAGTCATCGGTTTGAATATTAGCCAGATCGAGGCGGACTTAAGCGAACGGGAAGGTAAATTAAATACGCATCAGAGCGAAATAACCGATGTCGTCGGTATATTCCTCTCTAAGGAAGCCGAAGACGAAGTTGATAACGTGGTCGAAAAGAGAAAAGAGCTTGGGGTCAAGGGTGGTGAGAGTGAATGGGAAAAATATTATTACAACCGCTTCCAGCTGGCTTATGCCACTTACATAAACGACTTCTACAAAAATTGGTTTAAATGCCCACTCCCGAGGCCTAGTTCGCAAAGTGAATAATAATACAGTTTAATGCCGTTTAATAAAAACAAAAAAATATTCTCTGTGGTGGCGATGCTGATGCTGGTATTTTTTGTTTGGCCTAAGGCGGCTTTGGCGCAGTCCGTGTTGGGCGCGCTTTCGGATCCTGTAGACGCCGTCTACGATTTTATACTGGCCATCTTGGGCACAGTAGTGGATTTCATTGGGTCCATACTCATTACTGTTACTGCCTCTATCCTTAACTATGTTTTCAGCTTTCAATCTTTCGCCACCGTGCCGGTGGTTCAAATCGGCTGGACCATCAGCCGTGACCTCGCCAATATGGCCTTTATTTTGGTGATGCTTTTAATTGCCTTTGGCACCATACTGCAAATAGAAACCTATGGTTGGAAAAAACTAATACCCAAACTCATAATCGCGGCTTTGCTTATAAATTTTAGCTTAATTATTTGCGCTGCCATTATAGATGTGGGTAATTCTATTGCCCTCTTTTTTATTTCGGGCGGCCAAAGCGGCACCGAAGTAGATATTGGCGCTTCTATTTTAAGTTCGCTTAGAGCTGGCGCTATTGCCCAGTTAAGAAATAATTCGTCTTTTGAATCGCCGGTAACCAGCTTGATTATGGCCACAATCGGACAGTTAATAATGTATGTGGTTATATCTTTTCTCTTACTGGCCTTTGCCGGAGTTATGATTTCGCGTTTAATAAAATTGTGGCTTTTAATAATATTCTCGCCGTTTGCCTGGGTTAGCGCGGCCATGCCCGGTAAATTTGGCGGTTATTTTGGCAAATGGTGGTCGGAATTTATTAATTTGGCGCTGGTTTTCCCTATAGCTATAAGTTTTTTTCTAACCTTGGGTATTGTGGCCGGCGCCACCTTCAACTCTATTGAAATTAAAACGACACAAAACGGAGGCGAAGGCATTGGCGGCATAACTTCCGCCGGGGGCGTTTGGGAGGCGCTTTTTCCCTCCACCACTTTCTCCGTTATAATGCAGTTTATTTTAGTAGTGGGTATTTTGTGGGCTGGATTGGAACAAGCCCAAAAAACCGGCCTCGCCGGCGGCAAGTTGGTGGTGGGTTGGGCCGAAAGCACCCGCAAATGGGCGGAGGGGAAGGCAATAGGAGCTGGTAAGGCTGCCAGCGGCTACGCATTTGGTAAAGCCAGAACCGCTGCTAGCGGACTGGCTCAAAGGGGACTGCTAAAAGAAGACAAAGGAGAAAGAACAAAATTAAGAGATTCTCTGGTGTCAGGAATGCAGTTGCCAGTAATAGGCGGACTTTTTGGAAAGGCTCTAAAGGCTCCTTTGGCCTTAGCTGAACAGCGAAAAAAACAAATAGAAGATTTGGAAAAAAAGTTAGATTCTCAATCTAACCAAATGTTGGAATTAGATTGGAAAGCGGCTGACTTAAATAAAAGAACTGCCATAGCTAATATATTTAACAAGCGCAACTATCTAAATAGGACAAAAGATTTTATAAAAGATGACTTAGGGGATGTTATGAAACTTTCTGTTTCGTTGGGCACAGGCAAAGAACTGATGATGGCAGCACCTAATATCGCTATAGAGAATAACATTATCAATAACGACAAAACACAGACATTAGATAAAATTAACGACCTGTTTGAAAAAATGAAACCAGAAGAGGTAAAAAAAGTATCCGACGAGTCTTTGGAAAAAATGGGGAGGATCTTAAATCCAGCTGAGTACACCCAATTTATGGAAACTGTATTAAAAAATTGGTCCGGCAAACATGTAGGTAACTTAACAGAACCACCTCAACCTAAAAACCAAAAAGCTATTGAGGACTATATTAAAGACCCAGCAAATGGCTTTGGAACAACTGAGGCTGATCGTATAAACACTATAAGAACACGTCTGAACAATGGCCGATTAGCTAATTATCTGGAATCCAGCCCAGGTGCGAAGGATATAATAGATATACGCTAAAATTTTATGAACCAAACATTAAATCAAATATCGAAGGAGCAATTTATGGCCATGTATCACACCTTGCCAGAAGATGTTAAGTTATCCTTGTTCGCCGAAGAAACGGCCCAGAAAATGCTGGATATGAAAAACAAGCATTCTCTTTCTGATGAGAGTTTTTCCAGCATAGTAAGAATAACCGGCCGGATAATGCTCGGCCTAATAAATGTTAAACTATTCATACAGGTTATTGCCGATATTGCTAAACTAGATTCGACCAAGGCCCAGGCTATCGCCCAAGATATTAACCAAGCCATTTTCCAGCCGGTGAAGCAGAGTTTGATGGCGGTGCATGGCCTTGCCGAACGCGGACCTACGCCGATTCAGACGCCGATCAACGCCGAAAAATACACCCATCAAATGACAAATGACCAAGCTCAAATGACAAATCAAGCCCAAAATCCAAATGGCAAAAAACCACAACCGACCAACAACGATTACGAAGCGCGGAGAAGGAGGGAGGAGGTGTTAAGTAAGTTAAAGGCGCCGCGAAACGGTCCACCTGCCGCGAGACCAGCCAATTATTATCGCATACCAAGGAAAAATATTGTTGATTTAAAAAGGTCAAATAGAAAAAACGGATATAATGGATTCTTTAGTGCCTGAATGTGAGAAAAATTACTAATTACTAATTTCTAATCAATGACCAACGAACCTAGAAATTCTAAAACATAAATCCGAAACTCTAAACAAATTATAATGAACCAAATTTCAAACAAGAGCACTTACGACCTAGAAGAAAGAACATTAAAATTTGCCAAAAGAATAAATGAATATGTTCGCAAATTGCCAAAAACAATTACTAATATGGAGAACGGCAAACAGTTGATAAGGTCTGGCGGATCAGTAGGAGCAAACTATATAGAAGCCAACGAGTCTTTGGGTAGGAAAGATTTTATGATGAGAATCAAGATTTGCAAAAAAGAAACAAAGGAAAGCAGATACTGGCTAATACTGGCGGAACCAAGCAAAGACAGCATTCTTGAAAGAGAAGACCTGATTAGGGAATCTGTAGAGCTTATGAAAATATTCGGATCAATTCTAGAAAAATCAAAATAGGTTATTGGTAGATTGTAATTTACAATTTGTTTAGGATTTAGATATTAAGATTTAGTATTTTAAGTATTATATTATGCAATTTCAAGTACCCCAATTTATAGAAACCGAAGATAAAATTATAGGGCCAATGACCTTAAAGCAGTTTGGTTTTGTGGCCGCGGGCGGTGTTGTTTGCTTTATACTTTTTTCTGCTTTTACTTTCAAATTCGCCTTAATGCTCTCTATCCCCATAGCCGCCTTGGCTCTAATTTTAGCCTTTGGCAAAATAAAAGGCGTGCCAGCTTTAAAATATTTAATATCATTTGTAGGTTTTTCCATGAAACCACAGCTATATTTGTGGAAGAAAAAATAAATCCAGTTCTTAGTTTATAGTTTTTAGTTTTAGTTTAATAGTCATTGGTCACAGTTAACTAAAACCAGAAACCAAATAACAAAAACTAAGAACCAAAAACTAAGAACCAAAATGCCTAAAGAAGCCTCAACCCACCAGCTTATAGAACCCCGAGAAATTAAAGATAACATCGTTATTTTAAGGAACGGCGGTTTGCGCGCGATTTTAATGGTTTCTTCCATAAACTTTGCCTTAAAATCGCAGGAAGAACAGGAAGCTGTTATTAACCGTTTTCAGGATTTAATGAACTCGCTGGATTACACTATAGAAATAGTGGTGCAATCGCGGCAGTTGGATATTTCGGAATATCTTGGTTTCTTAAACGAAAGAACGGGCTTACAAACCAACGAGCTTTTAAAAATTCAAACAGCCGAATATATAAATTTTATACAAGAATTGATTAAGCTTACGAATGTGATGTCTAAATTCTTTTATGTGGTGGTTTCGTTAAGCCCGGTCGCGGTTTTAGAAACTGGATTTTTATCGAAAATCCTGCCCAAAAAGAAAACCGAGGGGCCGAGCCGGTCGGATTTAAATTTTGAAAACCAGAAAAACACCCTGCAGCAAAGAATAGATCAGATCACGGGGCTTTTAAGCTCTATGGGCCTAAAAGCTGTGCCCTTGGAAAAAGAAAGCTTGATTGAACTCTTGTACACATCGTATAACCCGGGCTCGCAAGTAAAACAGAAAAATTTGGAGTTACTCATTGCTACTGGCGATGAAGCCAAGCGGGCAGAATAGTTTATGGTTATTGGTTCTAAGTTACAGTTTTTGGTTACAGTCAGATAGTTAAACTAAAAACTAAAACTAGCGACCACAACCAGCAACTACCAACTAATAACCAAATGAATATTTTACAAAACCTACAATCTAAACCGCCTGCCCCAGAACAATCCACTAATAACAGCTTGGCCGATCTTTTAGCACCACCAGCCCTGCAGGTTAATCCATCGTATCTTCAAATAGGCGAGAAATTTTGCCGCACCATTTTTGTGGCCAACTATCCAAGATTTTTGAGCGTGGGCTGGTTTTCACCTATAGTCAACCTAGACAAAATTTTGGATGTTTCTTTGTTTGTTCAACCCTCGGAAAGTGGGCCAGTGTTAAAAAAACTCACCAAAAAAACCGCACAGATTGGAGCGCAGATCTCGGAAAAAGAAGAAGGCGGCTTTTTGCGCGATCCCATGCTGGAAACCGCCTACCAAGATTTGGAATCATTACGAGATAAACTGCAACAAGGCACCGAAAGGTTTTTTAGGGCTGGTCTTTATATAACTTTCTATGGAGATTCGTTAAAAGATTTGGATAGCATTGAAAGTAAAATCAATACACTCTTAGAATCAAAACTCATCTACGCCAAAACAGCAACCTTTCAGCAGCAGGAGGGCTTCACCTCCACCCTGCCTCTAAATTTAGACAAGTTACAAGTATATAATAGCTTAAACACTGGGCCGCTTTCGTCTTTTTTTCCTTTTGTTTCGGCCGATCTAACTTCTAACAAGGGGGTTCTATACGGCATCAACCGCCACAACAATAGCTTGATTCTTTTTGATAGATTTTCACTGGAGAACGCCAACTCCGTGGTCTTCGCTAAATCCGGCTCGGGCAAAAGTTATACAGTTAAACTAGAAGTTTTGCGATCTTTAATGCTCGGCTGTGAGGTTATTATTATAGACCCCGAGAGCGAGTACAAATATTTAACCGATGTGGTAGGCGGAACTTTCGTAAATATATCGTTAACTTCAACAAACCACATAAATCCGTTTGACTTAACCGAACCCAGCCCGGACGAAAGCCCGGCGGAGGTTTTAAAAGCCAATATTATAGAACTAACCGGCCTTTTAAAAGTAATGCTGGGCCAACTAACACCAGAGGAAGACGCTATTTTAGACCGTGCTTTAACCGAAACCTACGCCTCGCGCGACATTACCATCAATTCCGATTGGCGAGGTAAGCCAGTGCCTTTAATGGCCGATCTTTACACGGTACTCGCCAATATGCAGGGCGCGGAGAAATTGGCCGTGCGCCTAGAAAAATATGTTAAAGGTACTTTTTCTGGTTTTCTTAATCAGCCTACCAATGTGACCTTAAACAATAATCTTGTGGTTTTTTCTACCCGCGACTTAGAACCAGAATTGCGGCCCATCGCTATGTTTATTCTTTTACATTACACCTGGAACTTAATACGGTCGCAAAGAAAAAAGAGAATTATGGTGGTAGACGAGGCTTGGTGGATGATGCAACACCCCGATGCCGCCGCGTTTTTGTTTAGCATTGCCAAAAGATGCCGCAAATATTTTTTGGGCCTAACCACTATTACTCAAGATGTGGAGGATTTTATGAAATCGCCCTTTGGCAAACCAATTGTAACCAACTCGGCCATGCAAATATTATTAAAACAATCGCCGGCGGCCATAGACATGGTGGCCCAAACTTTCAATTTAACCGACGAGGAAAAATTTTTGCTCTTGGAATCTAATGTGGGCGAAGGTATATTTTTAGCCGGTTTAAAACGGGCCGCTATAAAAGTGGTGGCTTCCTACACCGAAGACCAAGTGATCACATCCGACCCGGCACAATTATTAGAAATAGAAGCCGCTAAAAAAGAGTTGGCTGAGGTGCAGAAATAGCTTCCTAGCTTTCTAGCTTTTTAGGAATAAACCTAGGAAGCTAACAGCCTAGGAAGCTAAAAAGCTAAATCATGGATAACGAACTTGCCAATTTAGAATACGATGGTGTTAACGAGGAAGATATCAACGCAGTGAAAAACGGAGAAGCCGAACCGGCTGGGTTTCCTTTCATTGTTTTTTCGGCGGCTGTGGTTAAAGATATTGTCGATATAGCCAGTTTAGGCATGGTAGGCGTCTTAATGAACATAGTATTTGTACCTATACTGTACATCTACTTGCGTAAAGAAGCTCGTTATATGAAAAATTTGAAAAAATGGGTCACCCGCCGAGTTGTGGCGACGTTGGGAGCCGAACTTGTGCCTATAGTGAACATGGTGCCATGGTGGACTATTTTTGTTTACAAAGTTTACAAAAAAAGAAAGGGACAAACCGAAAGAATACAAAATTTTATTGAATCGTTCGCTAAATGAAAACAAAATACATCAAACAATTAATTATACTGATGGTGTTGATAACTGTTATAACCCCGCTAGTATCTTTGGCCCAAGAAAGTTTGGAGCAGGCAAGCGAGACCGATGTAGAAGAACTGGGCAACCTATTGGAATCTGTCGCGGAATCTGCTTTCCAAACTTCGCCCGCATCTTCCGGCAACGACTTTAATGTGGATCTAGTTTGGAAAACCAATACTTTACTGCCTTACGACTACCCAGGCAAGGCTTTGCCAAGCACACTATCATCTATCATCTTTCACGCTATCGCCGATGTACCTAATCCCAATGAGCTGGTTTATACCTGGTTAATTGACGACATTTCTTCCAACAGAGAAGGCCCAGAACTGCAAGGTCGTGGGGAAAGTATTTTCAATTGGTTTACTCTGCAAATACCCAGTTTTACGCACGAAATTAGAGTTTTTGCTCAGGACAGACACGGTAAAAAGGGTAATAAAACTCTCAAGATCAAAATCATGAGACCAGAAACCTATTTTTATTTGGAAAATAACAATAACTATAATAATGCCGTTTTTAATACTTTAACCTTCCCGCTTAACACCGAAACCAGTTTGCTGGTACGCCCTTTTTATTTTAATACCTCTAGTTTAGCTAATCTGGAATTTAACTGGCGCTTTGCCGGAAAAAAACAGGAAAATGCTAGCACTAGAAAAGATATTCTGCCCCTAAGCATCCCCGATAAAGTTTTAAAAGGCGCTTATGGTAGATTACAGCTGGAACTAATAAACACTAAGCAGAAAAATAATTACTACGATAGAGCAGGTGTTAATACGGAAATCAAGATTGTTAAATGAGATTGGTTTATAGTTATTAGTTGTTAGTTTCAGTTAATTAGTTATAGTTAGTAGTTGAACTTAAAACCAAAAAGTGAAGAAATATTTACCAAAAATTACAAGTATTGCAACATTATTTTTTACACCTTTAATAGCTTCGGCTTTGGAGGTTTCCTTCCCCACCACAGGCGGTGTGGGTGTAACCAATTCCATGGGTCCAGCCGAATGGGTTCGCTATTTATTTTTATTCGCTCAAACTGCGGTGGGTCTTGCCATGATTTTCGCTTTCATAAAAGCAGGGCTTTTATGGATGACAGGTGGCGATAAACCCGACAATATTACTAAAGCCAAAGGTTTGATGTGGGGAGCCGTGATTGGTTTAGTGATTTTACTGGGCTCTTATATTTTCTTAAATACCATAAACCCCCAGTTGGTGCAGTTAAAAAATCCCACTATTCAATTTAAAAATGAGACCAGTGGCGATTTAACCGCTTGGGGACAGTTTTTTGGCCACAAAAGAGGCGTGGGCGAGCGCTGTGGTTCGGACTTTGATTGCGAAAGTCGCTTGGAATGCAAAAAAGAAGGGCGTGAGGCAGGAACATGTACGGACACAGGCCAAGGAGCCGGAGTATCTGTTGGCGATTGTGGCAATGGCAAAGAGTGCAATATCGGTTTTCGGTGTATAAATGATGTCACAGGGAAAGCAATTGATTCCAATATCCCAGGGTCTGGCAAATGCACCTTCCAGAGTGCAGTGGATGAATATTGTAATCCCAATGACATAGGTGGAAGACGTGGTTGCTTTAAAGGTTTGTGCGTTGGCAATAAATGTGTGTTAACACAACCAAGCTCATAATTAAATGCTTAAACACAAAAAAATTCTAATAATTTTGGCGGCGGTTTTAACCCTAACCTTAGCTGGTCTTGCTGTTTATTATATTTTCTTTAAAAAAACCGAGGGTCCAAGCCTGCCCAGAGAAGAAATTTCATCGCTAACGGAAGAGCTAGCGCCGGAAGCTAAAGAACGCCTAATACCTATAACCGAGGAGGCGGTTTTAGCCGCTAGTTTAGTGGGGTCAAACACAGCTACCGGTACGGAAAAAATAATATATGCGGCCTGGGACGGCAGTGTTAACCAAATAAACTATAATGGGCAAGATAAAAACAAAATTGGTCTCGCCGCTGTAGAACGCATCGGTGAAGTAAAAATTTCGCCAAACGGCGAATTGCTTTCCTTTAGATACGGCTTAGCCACAGGCCTTAATCGCTATTTAATTTACAACATCGCTAGCCGGTCGTTAAAAACTCTACCCCAAAATGTAATGGGTGTATCCTTTGGGCCAAGTAGCGAGATCTTACTTTTAACTATTGGATCGGGTGGAGCAAAGATTATACAAAGTTCGGCCGATTTATCTAAAAATAAAGAAATAACAACATCCAAAATACCTGATTTGGTTTTAGATTGGTACAACGAAAACTCGGTGGCTCTAAAAACGAGACCCTCGGGCCTAGCTCAAGGTATACTTTATCTTTTAGATTTAAAAACCAAAAAAACCAAACGGGTTATGGGTGGAGTTTATGGTTTAACCTCCAATTTTTCACCTTCCGGCAAAAAGGTTTTAATTTCGCAAACCGATGCTGATGGTTTTAGTTTGCAGGCCGCCGCCATAAATCTAGAAAAAAACACCCAGAGGAATCTTAACCTATTTACCTTACCAGAAAAATGCGCTTGGTCGCAGGATGAACGCGTGGTTTTTTGCAGTGTTATTAAAGCCGATAGAGCAGAGAATTACATTATGCCCGACGATTACTATAAAAGGCGGGTGAGATCGAATGGGGAAGAAGTTATTAGGGTGAATTTAGAGACGGGACAGGTTCAAAAAATAATGGCTAATGTTTTTGATGCTACCAATTTATTCCTTTCGCCCGACGAGAGTTATTTATTCTTTATTAATAAAATAGATGGGAGGCTTTACAGACTAACGTTATAAAAAATGACCAATTTCTAATATCTAATTT
>CAYHXG010000003.1:12619-17024 GCA_964360575.1 uncultured Candidatus Saccharibacteria bacterium
ACTGGTGCGCATAATAGCATACTGCTGCAAAACGGTAAATAAGGTGGTAACAAGCCAATAAAGAGCGAGGCCGGCCGGCAGTTTCCAGGAAATCACCACTGTAAGAACCGGAAAAAGATACAGAGCTTGTTTAGAAAAAGCCTGGGCCATAAACTCATCGCTCGTTTTAGGGGTATTCGGCAGTTTATTTTTAGGTGTGATCATTTTAGCCTGCCAAAACTGGCTGGCGCCAGCCAAAATAGCCAAAACTCTACTGGAAGCAGATAAATCTATAAAACCTAAAGAAACTGGGTCGATGACACCGGGATTATTTACAAAAGAATACAAAATACTAAGACTAGCGGGGTCAAAACCTTTAAGAAACACCTGGTACAAGGCTATTAAAATAGGCAATTGCACTAAAAGTGGCAAACAACCAGAAAGAGGGTTTACCTTGTTTTCCTTGTAAAAAAGCATTAGCTGGCGCGCCTGCTCTTCTTTATTATCTTTATATTTTTCCTGCAGAGCTTTGATTTTAGGCTGGATTTCTTGCAGAGCCTTTTGAGACCTTACAGCTTTGGCCGTCATGGGCCAAAAAACAAGTTTAATAATGGCGGTTACAGCCACAATAGCGAGCCCCACATCCGAACTGGGAATAACATTGTATAAAAAAACAAGAAGGTTAAAGAGGGGGCGATATAAAAATTCGTTAAAAATAGACATAAAACTAATAGGCTCTACAAGCACCTAGAAATTCTGGCCAATGATTTGAATAGACCCCTCAAAACCCCGTACCTAGTCACGGCTTCAATGCAATAATCCGAACAACTCGGGTTTTGCCGACAACCCGGCTTGATTCCGGGGTTCAGGTTGAAAATTGGAGAATAGTAGCAAGATCTAAAAAGCCCCGTGCGCGGGGATAACAACTTTTGGTAACATCTTATTATGGAAGTAACGATTATTTTCACCTTATTTTACTTAAAATACTCACTAGATCATTATTAATATCGCTAAATCTGATTCCTACAATTCTGGGTTGGGCAATAATTTTTAAATTTAAGCCTCCAAAACTTTTGGTTTTACTGTAACTCCTTAAAATCTCTCTAACTTGACGCCGGATACGGTTCCTAACCACCGCTTTTTTTGAGATCTTAACACTAACCACAATGTCAATATTGCCCCTGTTGGTGGTTATGTTAACATTAACATCAAAAAACTCACCCCGTATTCTCATTTCCGTTTACAGACAACTAAACAGAAACCGCTAATCTTTTTCGGCCTTTAGCAATTCTCCTTTTTATAGTATTCCTTCCGCCGCGAGTAGACATTCTTTGTAGAAACCCGTGAGTTCTGGCCCGTTTCTTATTTTTGGGACGATATTTGGTTATTTTCATCTGTCTATCTGTTAAGACCTATAAATCCTGTCGGCCTATATAATAGCAATAATGAGCAACTTGGGCAACCTTAAATCAAATTATCATTAAAGAAAATAAATTTTGTAACAGCGCAAGAAGTAGTACACATTTGTTCAACAACTTATCCACATTTTGGTATAATTGCACTAATATTTATGCAAAACACGCTGTGATATAATTTCCACAGTAATAAATCTTTGGGAGTGTTCTCTCCGAAAATACAGCCGAGTCCATATTCAGCCTTGCGGGGCAACAAAATTACGACAAGGGCTATAAAAATAATTAAAGGTTAGTAGTAAATTCAATAGACATGGACAAAGACGAGCTTTGGCAGGCTGCTCTGGCCGAAATAGAGCTTTCCTTATCTAAACCAAATTTTGTGACTTGGTTTAGAAATACTTTTGTCGCCTCAAAAAAAGATGGTGTGGTACTTATATCCACCCCCAGCGCCTTTATTAAGGAGTGGCTGGAAGATAAGTATAATCTTCTTATTTTAAAAACCTTACGCGGGATTTCTAACGATATTAAGGAGGTAAAATTTACCATAAAACCCCAAAATGCCTTGGCTGAAGAAAAAAAGAGCCTAAAAAAGAAAGATATCCCGATTGTAGCCTTTACAGACCTTCAATTGAATCTAAACGATTCGGCCATACCCGACAAAGAAACCAATCTAAACCCAAAATACACCTTTGATTCCTTTATTGTGGGTTCGTCCAACCAGTTGGCCCACGCCGCGGCTATAGCCATCAGTAAAAATCTTGGCACCGCTTACAACCCCCTTTTTATTTATGGTGGGGTCGGTTTGGGCAAAACCCACCTACTGCAAGCCATAGGCCACGAGATTATTAAGAGTAATCCAAAAAATAAGGTGCGCTATATGTCGTCCGAAAAGTTTTTGGGTGATCTTATTAATTCCATCCGAAACAAATCCGTGGATAAGTTTAAAGAAGAATATAAAAAAATAAACTTATTGATCGTTGATGATATTCAGTTTATTGCCGGCAAAGAAAAAACCCAGGAGGAGTTTTTTCACATCTTTAACGAACTCTACGCCAGCAATAATCAGATAGTTTTATCTTCGGATAGACCGCCTAAAGCTATCACCACTCTGGAGGAACGTTTAAGGAGCCGCTTTGAGGGCGGCATGATTGCCGATATAACTCCCCCAGATTACGAAACTCGCATGGCCATACTGAAGGCCAAGATTATAGAGAAAAATTTGGGCGAGTTAGGCGACGACATGTTGGGTTTTATTGCAAGCACCATTACCAAAAACATCCGTGAGCTTGAGGGGGCACTAAACCGTGTTTTTATGTCGTGCAAAGTGGCTAATCTCGCTCCCACACTAGAACAGGTCAAATCGATTCTGGCTTCCACCAGTGTTAACAATAATATTAAGACCACACCCAAAGTGATAATAAAAATCGTGTCGGAGTTCTATGACATTAAAGAAGAAGAGTTAGTTAATCAATCTCGTAAAAGAGAAATTGTTCTGCCACGACAAATCTGTATGTATTTAATGCGGGAAGAATTAAAAAACTCTTACCCTTTTATTGGCAGTAAGTTTGGTGGGCGGGACCACACCACTGTGATGCATGCCTGCGATAAAATAAACAAAGAAATTCAGATCAATGAAAATTTGGTGGAAGAATTGAATATAATTAAAAACAGGATATACGAGGCGTAGATATTGTTGAGGAAAAGTTGTTGAATAATCTGTTGAATAAATGTTAAGAAAAAAATAATATTTATAAAACGAAAAATAATCCCCAAAAAATTAGACATTTATTCCATCTTTTTCCCCAACTTTTATAAAGATAAAATGAGGTAAATACTTAAATAAATACACAACTTGCCTAATGTGGAGTAATAATAGTAATAATAATTTTAAATAAATGGAAATTATTTGTAATATAGATAAACTTAAAGAATCTTTGGAGCACACTGAGCGTATTGTGTCTCGGCATTTAACTTTGCCTATTTTAAACAACGTTTTAATCAAGTCAGATAAGAATGGTTTAAGGATTTCTTCTACTAATTTGGAATTAGGTGTTAATTCTTGGTTTCCTTGTAAGGTTGTAACAACAGGAGAAATAACTGTTCCGGCAAGAATATTTCATGGAATTATTGGTTCACTGACTTCGGAAAGAATAAATCTGGAAGTTAAAAAAAATAACACCCTTAATATAACAACAACAGGTTACAAAGCCTCGCTTAAAGGTGAGAGTGCTAAGGATTTTCCTATAATTCCCAAGTTGAAAAATGAAGTAATTATCAATATAAATTCTAATATTTTTTGTCAGGCGCTAGCCAACTTGGTTAGTTTTGTTTCTAATTCTGAAACCAGACCAGAGATTGCGGGTATATTATTGTATAAAAACAGTGATGAAAACAATTTAACGGCGGTAGCCACCGATAGTTTTAGGTTAGGAGAGAAAATAATTCCTCTTAAAGAAGAATATAATAAACTATCTTTCTCTGTTATAGTTCCAGCCAAAACCGCGGCAGAAGTGGTTAGAATATTTTCCGGTAAAAACGAAGACTTAAATGTTGTTATTGAGAAAAATCAGATAGGTTTTTTTTCCGAGAAAACAGAAATTGTTTCGCGTTTAGTGGAAGGTAATTATCCCGACTATAAAAAACTAATACCTAGCGAATTTAATACTGTAGCTGGGTTGAATAAGGATGATTTTGTTAAAATTGTGAAGCTAGTAGGTTTATTTTCTAGCCGAGTGAGCGATATAAAACTATCTTTTGTTAAAGAGCCCCAAGCTAAACTAATGATGTATGCCGGCGATAGTGATTTAGGGGAAAATGATTCGGAACTAGCTGTGGATTTAACAGGCGAAAACCTAGAAGTTAAGTTTAACTGGAAATACTTAGTTGATGGCGTAGCTGGTTTAACCGGTTCAAGAGCTTTGTTTAATTTTATTGATGAAACTAGGCCTTGTTTAATTAAATCTCCGGAGGATAAATCTTTTTTATATATAGTTATGCCTATAAGGGCTTGA
>CAYHXG010000004.1:0-15861 GCA_964360575.1 uncultured Candidatus Saccharibacteria bacterium
AAGAGGTTTATAGAAGTTTTTTGATCGCGGTTACCACGCCTAAAATGCTTTGGTCTTTGATTTCCCCTTTTTTTCTAAGGGTATCATTCAAATAAGATTCACAAAATTTCAAAGCCCCGTTCCACTTTTGGTTAGAAACTTCACCCCAAAAATCCCGGCCACTGTCTAAGTAATCAATCAAGGGTTTGGGATTCTTAAGCGTCGCTCGGCTGAGTAGGTGTTTTATCTTAATATCTTTCCATAGCTTGCTCGTAAGTTTTTTAGGTGTATTTTCCAAGTTGACGTACTCTTCGGCATCGGGATAAAAATTAAACCCCAGCTTTTTCGCCATTATTGCTTTTAATTTTTTAATCACAAGTCGAGTTTCTTTACCGGTAAGAGCCAAAGCCAGCTTTCCCTCCGGTTTTAAAACCCTGTGACATTCGGCTATAATTTTCGGGTAGTTAGGTACATTGTGAAGCACGTGTTTTACGATAATGGCATCGAAACTATCGCGTGGAAATGGGATTTTTCTGCCGTCAGCCACGATAAAATCTATATCCAGGTTATTTTCTTTGTTGGTTTTAATTGCTTTTACCAAAATACCTGGCGCGATGTCTAAGCCGTAAAGTTGCCCTTTATGACCATATTGTCTTTTTAATTCCACTAGCAAATCTCCGTTACCACAACCAACATCAAGAACTTTCTCTTTACCCTTGAGCTTGAGAGACAAAATTATATTTTTTGTGAGATCTATTTTGGGTTTGAACAAAGTCGCGAAGGCTTTTCTTTTTAGGAGATTTTTATCGGAATTGTAATTTTTAGATCCCAGCGTGGGTACTGTCTTCATTTATTTAAATTTTGCAAAGCGGTTTCTATAAAGTCAACATTTCTTTTGTAGGATAGACCATCCCGATAAGGTATTTCTTGATCCAATATTTTTCGTCTTTTTTCTCTATCTAGGGATGAATTATTTAGATATTTTTTCATAGCCGATACAAACGAGTCTGTATCGGTAACCAACTTAACCGCCGCCTCCTTTATTATAGGTATATAGTGATCCATTTGATAGTATAGGGAATAACCGTTATAGGCTAGATTTATAGTGGGGATATCATATATGAAGGTTTCTAGGGTGATTGTTGATCTAAAGTTTATGGCAACATCAGAATAAAGCAAAGTCTGGCGTAAATTATTGAGATCATCCTCGTCCATTTCGGTTCTGTTGAGCTGACCACGTTGCTTGTCTTTTATAGTGCCGGCGTGTTCAATGTGAAGATTTCGGATCCCACTAAATTTTTTATAGTTACCGACCTCATCTCGGGGATGGGTTCTAACATAAATATTTAGATCTTCTCCAAAAATATTTTTATCTCTTAGTTCTATTAGTTCTTTTAAAAATTCTACTTGAAAAGGATAAGTGTGGGGCGGTACGGTGGTGAATAGAACAGTTTTTAGTTTAGGATCTAAGCTTTTCCTATCTAGAAAATTTTCCCTTTCAGTTTCATCTCTTTTGATCTGGCCGTGGGCGAAGTGATGGTCAAATCTCAAAGGACCGCCCACAAAAACCCGATCCGATTTGTAATGGTGAATATCTTTAGCTGCTTTTTTAGCAACTTCATTCCAAGTTACAAGAAAATCTGTTTTTCTTATGTGTTTGGCGTTGTTAAAAAGATTATCCCAATTGAAGTTAACCGCCATAGTCGGCATATTGTTTTTCTTGGATAGATGAATTATCTCGGCTTCGGTATCGCTGAAACCGGGAGTAGAAGTTAATATTATTTCCGGCTTGTATTCACCTAATAATTTTTTGAAATCATCCGAATTAGGTATCAGCAATTTCTCTATAAAAGAAAAAGTGTCGGCATTTGTCAATAATTTTGGCAGCAGACGACTTATTATTCCCAGAATTTTTCTCCGCCAATTTAAATTTTTGCCAGTGATAGCTCTGAGTTTATGGTATTCCAAGCCGTCGAACTCTCTGACCATAGCTATCCTCAATGTTTTATTAAAAAATATCCAGAATTTAGGTCGGGGGGTATCCCAAAATTTGTATATTATATTGGGTGATTGCCAATAATCATGAGGGGAATCTTCCTTGACGATGGGGCTAAAGACGATGATTTTGTATTTCTGCGAAAGATATTTTATGTATTGGGTGTGTAGAAGATCGGAACCGAAAACATAGTGGGGTACGAATAAAAATACAGTTTTCATTTTCTCTTTTTAAGAATATAAACAATGTTATATGACCATCTTTTTTCTATTCTCTTTTTAAATTCGGGAGAAATTTTCCCGGAGGCTTTATAGATGCATTCTCGTAATCGACCCAAAATTCCACGTTCAAATATTTTGGGGCGAACATGGTATTCTGTTTCTATTAAATCAAAGTATTTTAGTACGGTCTTTTCCACCACACCTCTAGGAAAAAGTATTATGTGATTGTTTGAGGCTCGATAACTGCCAAAATCCTCTTTTTCCGCGAAATAATCTATACTGGGTTTGGAAGTTAAGTGAGGTGTGGTAAATATAAAAAGGCCGTTATTATCCAAAACGCGGTGGATTTCTCTTAAGCAATGGAAAGGGTTTTCAATGTGAGGTAGGACGCACCAGGCGGTGACCACTTTAAAATTGTTGTCGGGCCAGGGGATCCTATCCCAGCTCAAATCAGCTGTTTTAAACTCCTTAAACAAGGTTCTGTTTTGATCTTTTAGATAGTTGTCAACATCCACACCGCTAATATTGGTGTAGCCGGTTTCATAAATTTGAGAAGCAAAACCACCACTGGCCGGACCGAGATCCAAAATAGGCAGGGTTTTATCGTTAAGTAATTGGTGGTAGTATTTTGTGAAAACCTTAATAGCAAATAAATCACGTACGCTTTTACCGGTGCATTTTCCCAACACCTCATGGGATTCCGAGTAATGGCTGCTTTTAATTTCTTTAGCAGTTAAATATCTCATAATAAACAATTTTCATCTGGAAACAGTTGAATTATTGGTGGATTATATTATAGACATGGAGAAAAATCAAAAAACAATCTTTATAACCGCTTTTTTTGGCCTCATTGCCCGCAATGTTTTAGCCACGGATTTTTTGGAGTTGGTCAAACAGGACAGAAACTTAAAGGTTATCATTTTAACACCTCTCAAGAAAAAAGAGAGGTATCAGAAAGAATTTGCCCACGATAATGTAGTTGTTGAGGGTGTTGTTCCAAAAAGCTTCTCCAGGTTGGAACGGTTTTTAGAAGTGATATTTCATAATTTATCTGATACTGCTGCCTGGCGTATTCATAGGTTGGTAAACGTCAAAAAGGATAAAAAATATCTCTCGGCGCCACTTTTATGGCTATTGTCCCAATTAGGATATTTATTTTTTGTTAGGCGGGTGTTTCGGTGGTTAGATTATCACCTTTTGGATAAAAATCGTTTCAAAGAGTATTTTGAAAAGTACAAGCCTCAACTAGTTTTTTCTACGGATGTTTTCGAGCCTAACGATGTAGATGTTTTACGGGGTGCTATTTCTAGAAAAATCTATACTATTGGCATGGTGCGTTCTTGGGATAATATTACCACTAAGGGATTAAATCGTGTTATCACCGACAAACTTATTGTCAACACAGAGTCAGTAAAAGAGGAGGCTGTTAAATTAAATGATGTTAAATTGGAGAATGTATCTGTGGTAGGCGTACCCCATTATGACAACTATATCGTTGGCCCGACGGTTTCCAAAGATGAGCTATTTAACGAGTTAGATCTTGATTTGAATAAGAAGACAATTTTTTTTGCCCCGCCCGCCGATCTTTATACGGGCCATAGTACCATTTCAGGCAAGACCTTGAGGCTATTAAGTAATATAGACGCGCAGATTATAGTTAGGTTACCAGTCGTAGGCGATGTTAATATAGGTAAATTTGGTCAGCCCATACCAAACAAAATTGCCGTTGATAAACCCGCAAGTTCTCAAAATTTTTCAGATGCCAATATTTTTAAATCAGAGGATAATCGCTTAAAAAATTTACTTTACTATTCGGATGTTGTAGTGGCTTTTGCCTCCACCCTGGCCATTGATGCAATTGTGTTTGGTAAACCTGTTGTTTTTATAGGATTTGATGACGAGTTACGTCCTTACTGGGACAGTTTGGTAAGATATTACGATTATGATCATCAGAGAAAGTTGCTCGAGATGGGTGGAATACGTTTGGCTAAAAACTTTCAAGAGTTGGAAACATTAACTAAAAATTATCTAGAGAATCCTGAATTGGATGAACCCAACCGCAGGAAAATAATAAAAGAACGATGTTGGAAATTAGATGGACATTCTGGAGAACGATTGGCTAGCGTGATATTGACTAATCTGGACTAATATACAAACAGTGTTATAATCAGATTTAACCCATTTATCTTGAAGAACAGGTGTAACTGCGAATTTGCGTGGGGGTCAGTGTCCTTTTAGGAAACATTTTAGTTTATCAGCTCTCAGTTCAAAAGCTATGTCAGTTAAGACAATCTTTATAACCAGTTTTAATCCTTTTATCTCAAGAAATATTCTTGAGACGGATACATTAAAATCTCTTTCAGCAGAGAAAAACTTGAGAATTGTCATTTTTGTACCCGAATACAAAAAGGATTATTTTAGTGAAAAATTTGGCAGGGGGAATATTTTGATAGAGGGTATTAAAGATTTTGCAGTATCTAAACAGGACATATTTTTTAGGTACATAACCAGTTCTTTGATCAATAGCCGTACGCTTTTATTTCATCAGCGAGAAAAACTTGCTAGAGATCGCAATTATTTTCATTATTTACTCTCGCGTTTTTTTGCCGTCTTTATGAGTCAGTCAAAATTTTTTAAAAGAGTAGTCAGACTTCTCGATTTTTTAACAATAAAAAAAGAATACTTTAGTGATTACTTAGAAAAGTATTGCCCAAAACTGCTTTTTTCTACGGATATATTTCATAATTTAGACACTCATTTTTTGGCTGAGGCTAAAAATAGGCATGTTCCGACTGTATCCATGATTCGCTCGTGGGATAATGTTACTAATAAGGGAATATTTCGTGTTAAACCAGATAATTTGATTGTTCATAATGAGATTATAAAATCTCAAGCCATTAAACATGAAGATATGAAGGAACAGAATATCTTTGTCAGTGGTTTGCCTCAATTTGACCATTACTTTAAGGGTTTTCAGCCTTCATTAAGAGAGGTTTTTTTTAAAAAAATAGGTCTGGATCATTCAAAGAAAACTATTTTATTTGCACCACACGGTAAAAGATTCCACAATACAGATTGGCATATTTTGGAGATTATAAAAAATAAACTTGATAAAAATCTGCAATTTATTGTAAGATTTCCACCTAACGATACTGTTGAGTTTAATAGTTTTGTTCCAGATCACCGTTTCTTTATAAAAAAAACAGGCTTTCCTTTTCCAGCTAGAGAGTTTAAGGATAATGAAGTAACGTTTAAAGATACATTGAGCTTAGCCGAAGAGTTATATCATTCCGACTTAGTTATAAATTATGGTTCAACAATATCAATAGATGCGGCTGTTTTTAATAAGCCGGTTATTTTAATAGCTTTTGATGGTTGGGAAAAACTGCCGTATGAAAAAAGTGTTAGGCGATTTTTGGAATACAATCATGTTAACTTGCTGATTCAAACAGGATTTTTTTTGGTGGCTAAGAATGAAGAGGAATTATTAAATCTTGTTGGAAGATATCTTAAAAAACCTATAGTCAATGAGGCCGCTCGTAACAAATTAATGAATGAGCAAGTTTGGAAAGTAGATGGTTTATCTGGAGAAAGAATATCGGGTTACATAAAGAGTCTTATATTCGACTAATTACTATATGGCGTTTTCTGCAAGTGAAAAACATATAATAGTAAATTATCACTACATCCGTGATTGGTCAGAAAATTATTCGGCAATTAATTCATGCCCGATTAGAGAGTTTGAGCGCCAAATATATTTTTTGTCAAAAAACTTTAAGATTGTTTCTGTTTCCGATGTTTTTGCGGCCGCAGAGGCGAAAGATTCGAGTCGTTTCTGCGCCCTAACTTTTGATGACTGTCTGAAAGATGTAAATACTAACGCTGTCCCGATACTTAGGAAGTATAATGTCACAGCCACGTTGTTCCCTATAACATCTGTTTTTGACGGACATCTGCCGGTGGTGCACAAAGTGCATATCCTACTTTCGAAGATTCCAATTAATGATCTTGTGGGTAAGTTCAACAGGTATTTAGAAAAAAATTTTTCAAATCTGTATTTAAAATATCAGATTCCCACAGATAGACGCGTAAATCCCAATGTTAGGCCTGATGACAACATTTTGACAGCCAACATTAAAGAAACCCTAGCCATTGTTCCTAGGAAAGTTAAGGAAGGCTTTTCGGATGATCATTTTAAAGAATTAGGTTTTGATGAAAGAAAAATAGTGGAAGAATTTTTTATGAATAAGGCGGAGATAATGAATCTTGTTTCAGTATTGTCGGTGGGGAGCCATTCTCATAACCATGGAAATTTGGCTACTATGACCCCGGATGAAATAAAGGATGACCTTGCTAAATCACAACAATTGTTAAGTAGTCTGTCGGACGGTAAAAAAGATGTTGATGTTTTTTCATATCCACATGGACGGTGGAATAGTGATGTCATAAATATATTGAAATCAAACGGCTTTAAATACGGTCTAACCATAGAAGAAAGAGGTGTTGCTAAAGGGGAACATCCCTTGTTGTTACCTAGATACGATACCAATTGTGTTAGGGATTATTTGGATTCATTTTAAATTGAAGTAAAACCAACAAAATGAAAAACGTTCAGAAGAAAATCACAAAAGACTTTTTCAATAAAGTAGCTGGAGAATGGTTTGAAAGGACGTATGATCCCGCTGGTGATTATTTAAAATTTCCGGTAAATAAATTGAGAAAAGATGTGGCCCTTCTTGAAATAGATGGTCTAAATTTACCGAAATCCACCGTAGCGATGGACATCGGTTGCGGTACCGGTCAATTAGTTATAGATCTTATCGGGAGAGGTTATAACGCCCATGGAATCGATATTGCGGATAAGATGATTGCCGAAGCTAAAGAACACTTATCCGAAGCCAAGATTAAAAATAAAGGAGTATTTAGAATATCTGATCTGGCTGACTTGTCTAAAGGTGATAAGCGATATAGTTTAGTGACAGCCCTTGGTTTGTTGGAGTATTTGGCTACTGATGAGGAGTTATTTTTTGTTCTTAAGAAGATAGTAAATAGAAATGGCTACGCTTTAGTGGAATGTCGCAATAGGCTTTTTAATTTGTTTTCCGGAAATAAGTACACTATAGATATTTGTCAAAGTGGTCAATTAAAAAATTTGGTTTCTTCTTTTGATCATGTCGAAAACTTTAGCCCGATTCCTATTTCTGAAACACCCAAGCTGCAAAAGAAGGTTTTTTCTGAAATTTCACAATTTTTAAATGGCCCATCTAATTACGAAGATTGGAAAAAAACAACCAAAAAAGAATACTCTAAATATCCGTTCACTATGGTTCGTCGCCAGCATACTCCTCAAGAATTAGATTTCACGGCGAATGAATTTGGTTTTAAATTGGAATATGTTGTTTACTACCACCTCCATCCTTATCTCCCTAGATATGAAGAGTTTTTCCCTAAAATTTACAATAAAATTTCTGAAATCATGACTCCTTTAGGGCGAACCTCGTTAGGAGCTTCTTCAGGGTCGGCTTTTGTGGGTGTATTGAAAAAAAAATAAACCTTTGTTTATAGCTAGAACACATGCTAATCTCTTTTGCAGAGATAGTAAATAGTTTTGCATGTAGTAAATGTCTGATGGATTCTTGGAATAAATCAATTGGGGAAGATAAATTTTAAAAAGGATGTGTTGGAGTAATCATGGAAATTAAATGACGAAAAATCATAAATTTTTTTTGGCAGGCATTATTTTTTTGGCTTTGGTAGTACGGGTACCAGGCTTGTTTTGGGGTTATCTCAATTTTGATTTTTTTGAACCTGACGAATATCAATATCTTGGTATTGCGAGAAATTTAATTAATCAGTTTGATAATGAAGTTGTGCCTGATAGTTCTGTAACAGACCAGTTTAATGCCCGTGCTTTAGGTGTGCATATGGCTGTGCTGGGTTATCCTCTACTTAAAATTTTCAATCTGCCAGATTATTTTCTGCTCGCCGTAGGTAGAATAATATCTCTTTCGTATTCCTTGATTTTAGTTGTTCTAGTATTTATTGTCGGCCGAAAAATATTCAACGATACAAGAATAGGACTTCTCGCCGGCTTATTTTTGGCAGTTTTTGACCTTAACACTACTTATAGCCACTATGGCGTGCCTGACATAATGAATGTTTTTTGGTTTTATTTTTCACTCTACTGGATTTTTTGGTTAGGTAAGGGTTTTTTTGAAGATAAGTTCCAGTTATCTTTGAAGGAGCTTTTTTTGTCTACTCTGGGGGTGGCTTTGTCAATTTCTTCAAAATTTCAGGTTGTGCCACTTATAATTTTTCTTGGCCTTTTATTCTTGTTTTTGGCTGGTCCCGCGAGCAGGCAGAATCGAGTAGTTCTAGTTATTACGGCTCTGTGCACAATAACTGGAGTATTTTATTTTTCCGTAGGGTTCGACTATAATTTTCACGAATTTTTGAAATCCAAAAAAGAACTAGCGGAAGGTGCATTGGATATAATTCAAAACGGCAAACACTGGCATTGGCTGTATAATCCTCTTCTTTATTTTATGGCTTTAATAGGGGGCACAAGTTTTCTCGCTGTTGGAGCAGGGCTTGCTTCTGTTTTTTATTTTTTTAAATCCGAAAAAAACGCGGTAAGCCGAAGTTTTGTGTATTTAATGACGGTGGCTTTAGCCATGGTTTTCTTTTTTCTATGGGTAGGAGATGGTAGTTTTGTCCGTCACGCCAATATTTTTTTGCCAGCTCTGGCTTTGTTATTAGCTTGGGGCTGCGTCAAATTTTATGGCATTAGTTTGGGTGGTTCTAAAATAGGGAAAGTTAGCTTAATAGGAGGAGTGATTTTATATACCTTACTGCTGACATTTTTTTCCCAGTATTATTTTGTACGTGACAATCGTTATGCTGTCGCCGATTTTATTAAAAATAACTTTGGCGATAAAAAAATCGCTTATTCAGCCTATGCCAAAATTAAAAATACGCCTCCGTCGGAACCACTATCCAATATCGATGGGGCTGATATTGTGGTTATGCATGAAACGTCCTACAGTCGTTACTATAAGAGTTTTACGGTTCCTTTTAAACTCTACCCCGATTGTTGCCACGATACTTATTTATGTTTGCCTAAGGAGTGTTTGGTAACACAAAATATTTTGAAAGGCAAAACAGAATATAAACTAGTCAAAACATTTCCAGTTATGAATCCTCTGCCGGAAAGGATTGTTTTTAAAAAGTTATTTGGCACCTACGAAACTTTTTTAGGGGATGTACTAATCTATGCCAAATAGATCATTTTTCTGCCTTAACCCAAGTGTTCATCCCTAGTTCAAAATGACCTGAAGATATTTTATCTTTTTCAAAACCGGCATTTTGTAAGAAGTTCGCCAAAATCTCTTTGCTATAGAGATCTTTGTGGTCTTTTATCTCCACAGGGCTTACTAGCCTTACTAAGGAAAGAGTTTTTAGTATAGTTTCGGTCCAGGGAGAAGGTGTGGTTATAATATAAACCCCGCCCGGCTCTAAGACGCGTTTTATTTCTTTGAAAAGTTCTATAGCAGGGGTTGGTTTCACATGCTCCACCATAGCTAGAGCAGTTACAACACTAAAAAAATTATCCTGAAAGGGTAAAATTGGGTCTGACTCTATATCTTTTTTTATGGAGGTGATGTTTAGGACTGAATTGTATTCTATGCCTTGGTGGTGGAACATTTTATCTATGCCATATTTTTCTTTAAAGAATGTGTTCACCAAAAACAGTGGATAGAAGCCGCAACCTATATCCAATACCCGGCCGGCCCTACTTTTCTCTGGGATAAGGCTATTGGCCATTTCTATTCTTTGGTACGACAAAAATTTTTCGAAAAGCCCAAATCCTCTGGTGCTAGATTTGTTCATATTAAGCAATTATGTCTGGGTATATACTATAATGTGTTTCAAGTTTTGACAACGGGGTCTTATCTTGGTAACCCAGACTCGGTCAAGTTGGTGACGTAGTGTAGTATCTTTTGCAATACTGACCACAATCATTTATACTGTCTGATATGAAAATTTTAGTTACTGGTGGGGCTGGGTTTATTGGTAGTCATCTTTCCGAGATTCTCCTTAAGAAAGGGCATGTTGTTTTTGTTTTGGACAATCTTTTTACAGGTAAGAAAGAGAATATCAATCATCTGTTAAAGAATCCTCGGTTTTTTTTCGTTCATGGTTCTGTTCTAAACAAATCTGATTTAGCACCTTTAATTAAAAAAAGTGATCAGGTTTTTCATTTAGCTGCGGCCGTGGGTGTTAAACTAGTTACAGAACGACCTTTGGAATCTATGCTGATCAACCTTGAAGGCACTAAAAATGTTTTGGAGCTGGCCGAGCTTCGTAATATCCCAGTACTAATTACGTCCTCTTCGGAGGTCTATGGCAAAAATGAAGAGCTGCCTTTTAAAGAAGATTCTGATCGCAGATACGGTTCGGTCTATAACGAACGTTGGGGTTACGCTTTGTCTAAAGCAGTGGATGAGTTTATGGGAATGTCATTTTGGCGAGAGAGAAAGTTGCCAGTGGTTATAGTCAGACTTTTTAATACAGTTGGTCCTAGACAGACCGGTCAGTATGGTATGGTGGTGCCAAGGTTCGTAGTGAGTGCCCTGACTAACGCCCCCATTACTGTTTATGGTACGGGGGATCAAACACGAGCGTTTTGTTATGTGGAAGATATAGTGAATGCTATGACTAAGTTAATCAACTGCAAGAAGGCTTACGGCGAAGTTATAAATTTAGGGTCAACGGAAGCTATTACTATAAATAATTTGGCTAGGAAAATAAAGTCTTTAACTGGCAGCAGATCTCCTATTGTCCATATGACTTACAAAAATGCTTATAGTAATACTTTTGAAGACATGTTAAATCGGGTACCCAATATTTCTAAGGCAAAAAAACTGATTAGTTACTACCCTAGATATGATTTGGTTCAAATATTGGGGCAGGTTATTGAATATCATAAGAAAACCCGCTCTGAATTTAACTCAAGATAATGCTATCCGTCATAATTCCGGCCTATAATGAGGAATCTTCTATAGCCAAAACTCTGGAGATCGTAGCTGGGGTGTTTCCGGAGAAAGAAATTATTGTGATAAATGATGCTTCTCAAGACAAGACCGGGGCTATATTAGAAGAATTTAAATCTAAGATCGATGGCTTTCCTCTACTGAAAGAATATAGGTTTGTAAATAAGTCTATCAATGCAGGCAAAGGCGCGGCTATACGCACAGCGTTGCCTTTGGTCAAGGGAAATATAGTTTTGATCCAAGATGCGGATTTGGAATTGGATCCTAGAGAATATGTAAAGCTTCTTGAGCCTTTTGAAAAACTTAATGCCGATATTGTATTTGGATCTCGTTTTCGCAGGGAAGGCATAGTTACGGTTCATAGATTATGGCATCTTCTCGTGAACAAAATTCTGACGGGGTTTTCCAATATAATGTCGGGGCTATATATTACTGATATGGAAACAGGTTATAAAGTTTTTAGAAGGGAAGTAATCCTATCTTTCAATTTAAGGTCAGACCGTTTTGGTATAGAACCGGAATTTGCCGCCAAAACGGCCAAAGCAGTTAAAAAAAATAATCTCAACTTTTATGAGGTTGCAGTTTCTTATCATCCTCGTAGTAGAAAGCAGGGTAAGAAAATAAACTGGTGGGATGGAGTTAAGGCATTGTTTCTGATCTTCTATTTTAATCTTTTTGAAGATGCCTAAAGTATTTTCTCATAGAACTTTTATCTTGATAGGCACTCTTGCTTTTTTGGTGGGTTGTTTATACATTACACCGCCGGTTTTGATTTGGCAGGAGTTAAAAAATTTAGACCAACACTTTGTTTTGGTTCAGTTAAGCACTTATAAAGATGAACTTACTGTTTATCTACCAAGGGCCAGGGAAATTTACGATGGTAATTTTCCGCCTCGGGATCTTTATTTTGATGAGCAAAGACCGACGGTCTTGAACCCCTTACCTTCGGCTTTGATGGCCCCCTTTATTTTTTTGTTCGGAGGTAATATAAATTTGGCTATCTTGGCTGGGCAATTTACTTTTGGCGCCATTATTTTTTTATTGTTTTTTTTTCTGTTCCTTGATTTTTTTAAATCCAGAGTTTGGGCGGTTCTGTTTTCGTTTATGGCAGTGCTTACGCCGCTTGCTTTTATATTTTACCGATGGGGATTGGACGGAAGTTTATGGGTAAGTTTTAAAGAGATAGTCACTATCTTTTTAAAACAGTTTGTACCGATAATAAATACTCCGATCCATAAGTTATTCTTAGCTCGTTTTGATGATCCTCTCTTAACTTATCCCGTTTTCCTTACGGCCATTTTTTTGTTTTTTCGTTTTTGGCGGAATCCTGTGCGCAAAAATGCCATCTTAGCAGCTGTCCCTGCCGCCCTTCTTTTTTATACGTATTTTCATTACTGGGTTTATTGGTTTACTGCAGTGGGTGTTTTATTTGTTTGGGCATGTTTTGATTCTAAAGAAAGAAACCGTTTAAGATCATTTTTATGGTTTGGTGTTGTCGCAGTTGTAATAGCTTTGCCTTATTTTGCAACTTATTTTAATATCAAAGATTTTTCCGATAATAAGGATTATATCTACCGGTTTGGTTTGGCAGAAGGTCGAAGTCTTGATGTTATTTGGCAGTTCAAAGCCCATTATCCTGTTTATATTATTTTGTTTTTTTTGGTATCTTGGTTTTACTCTAAACGAGAAAGGGCAAAGGCTATTTTATTTCAGGGTCTTATAGGAGCTATGGTAATTGCGGGTAATTTACAGCTTTTAGTGGGATTTATGCCCGTGCCGGGGCAAATAGCTAAACCGATAGCCCTAGTGATTTTTATTATTGTTTCTATTCTTTGCCACGATGTTTTAAAATATTGGGGGCTGGTAGGTGGGGCACATTCTAGAATAATCGCCTTTTTTGTTTTTTTAAGTGTTTTACTGCTCCCGGCCAAAAAGATTATAAATTTAATAGAGGTAGAAAAAAGATTTAATGAAATAGCCTATGACTATTCTTTTCCGAGAGATTTGGTTGATTCGTGGCAATGGATCAATGAGCAATTACCTAGTGATTCCAAAATGATTTCACCTTCGCTTATCAATTCCCTTTACTTAAATAGTTATACTTCGATTCGACCATATCTGCCTACCGGTTTTGCTTCCACTATGCCTATGCCTGTTTTAGAAGAAAGATATCTTACAGCGAATAAACTATTTGGGGTAGATGAGGAAGATATTTCTAGGAAAATTGGCGAAACAGAAAAGGCATGTCCGGGTCGTTGCTTAAAAGATGAATGGTTTAACCTAAATAAAAATTTACGCTTTTTATATGTAAATTATTTTATTAGTGGAGATGATGTTTTAGCCGGTGAAGGCGGTGCGCCTGAAGAATACAAAGAGAGGTTAATTGATCGTGTGCGTTCCTTGAATCCTGATTGGCAGAGTATTCCAGCCAAGTTTGTTTATGAGGGACCATGGGAAAAACAATTGGGAAGCAAGAGTCTCAACAGTTTTAATAATTTAGAAATAATTTATAAAAATCCGCAGGTAACTATTTATAAAATAAAATAATTTATGGTTAAAATGGATTTAAAATATTTGCTGGTTATTTTGGCGGCGGCTGTAGTTTATAACTTATCGCTAGCTTTTTTTACCGGAGTGCCGGCTAAATATCAATTAAATAGTGATGCCGAAGTACATCTGGTTCACTGGCGGGAGTTTTCAGATGAGAATGAGGTTTTTTTAGCTGACGACGCTATGTTTAAACTAGATATTCGGCCTGTTGGAGAGCTTTTTGTAGATAAAATAATTGTTAAAGTTGGAGAGTTTTTAAATATTAATATTCTAAGCTGGTCGGTGATTGTTTCTTACGCGTCTATAATTGTATTTTTGAGCGGAGTTTATTTTGTGGTTTCTAGAAGCTTAAACAATCGTCTGGTTGGATTTTTGGTGGGATTAGGCAGTGTCATACCCGCTTTTTCTCTGGGTGGCTCTTCTTGGGGATTCCCGGCCAATGGTTTTTTGCCAAGAGACTTAGCTTTGGGACTCGGGGTTTGGCTATTTGGACTTTACTTATCTGGAGTTAAAAGTGGATCATTGCGGAACATAAGATTAATGTTTTTTACGATGGGTATTTTGGCAAACTGGTATCCTTTGTTGTTTTTTCATTTTAGTTTAGCTTTAATCTTTGCAGATATCGTCAGGTTGAAATCTCTTAGACAAGACCATGTTTTTTACGGCCTAATTTTTTGCGCGGGCGCTATTTTTGCTATTTCTGATATTGTTTCCAAATCGCTTAGTTTTACGGCCATAGATATGGGAGCCTTTCGGGGCCGCTTTAGTTACTTGCTTTTGGAATCCTGGGATTATGCTCTTTTAAGGTATTTAAGGAGGTTTATTTTATATTTTATCGCTGTGGCATTATTTTATTTTGCCAGCAGAAAGATATTTTCAAAAGACAGTATGTCCTCTTTGAAACCGTGGTATGCGCTTTGGTTAAGCTCCGGTGCTCTCTCGTTATTTGGTTTGTATTTGGAAAATTATACTTCTTTTGCTAGGTTTTTTATTTCTCGCTTATCGGTTTGGTTTATCTTTTCCTCCATGGTTATTCTTGCCTACGGTATTTGGTTGGCGACAGGTTATAAAAAAAGTATCAGCCGTAAAATTTTGGTGGTGTTGGGCGTACTACTTATCTTTTTAGGACAATCAATGATTCCGACAGCTTATAGATACGCTCGAGATCTTCGAGCTAATTCCGCGGATTACCTAAAAGAAATGGCTGTAATAGAAAAACTTAAAGATATTACAGCTCCGGATGATTTTATTTTTATGGATCCAGACCGGGCGGGTAAAATCAGAACTTATGGGGCACGGGGCACGTATGTTAGCTGGAAAGACGGCAATATTGCGGTTTTGGACGGTGTAGGAGCTTTAGAATGGAGCTATCGGCTTAAAGCGGCGGATGATGCTTTTAATTCCAGAGATTTTGATAAAATTTCAGCTTTTGGGCAAGCCAACAATATTAAATATTTTTTATACAGTGAAGAAGAGTTCAGTGGGGAAGGAATTGGGAAATATAATATTTTTGAGTTAAAACCATTCGCAGTGGCTAAACTTATTCCTTGACTATGTCTTTTTTAAAAAATAAATTTTGGCTAATAATAGTTTTTACAACTCTTGTTGTGGCGGCTTTATACGGCATGCCCCAGCTTTTGATTTGGAAAAAACTTCATGGTTTGGATAGGCCCTATAAAGTTATACAGCTAACCCATCACAGCGATGAGGCTTACGGGCATATTCCTATTGCCCGAGAGATTTATGATGGGCATTTTTCGCCAGGCGATTTATTTTTTAATTTTAATAGCGACCGACCTTCTTTATTTGGTCCCTTTCCGCTTCCTTACGCGCTCATGGCTTTTTTTATTTACCTGATGGGCGGGGATATAAATTTGGCTTATATTTTGGCGCATTTTATAATTCCGCCTATATTGTTTCTCTTATTTTATTTTTTTGGTTACGTCTTAACGCAAAAAAAAATGTGGTCTTTGTTTTGTGGTTTTTTAGGAGTTCTTACGCCGCTCGCGTATCATCTGCCGAATGCTTTTAGAAGTTTGGATAACTTTGGGAACATTGCGCT
>CAYHXG010000005.1:0-3913 GCA_964360575.1 uncultured Candidatus Saccharibacteria bacterium
CGAAAAATTGGGGATTATAGATTTTGAAGCTGGGGCCAAGGTGGCCGGCAGCCAGTTTTATTATTTAAAAAATGAAGGTGCTTGGTTGGAACTAGCCTTGATTCATTACGCACTAAATATACTAAGAGAAGAAGGTTTCGAAATTTTATTTACGCCCGATTTAGCTAAATCTCGTTTTTATTTGGGCACCGGGTATTCTCCCAAAGGCGACGAGGCTCAAACCTACGAAATCGCAAATTCCGATTTAGGGTTGATTGCTACATCGGAAGTGGCCTTAGCCGGATATCACACCGATGAAGTTTTAGATTCAAAAAGGTTACCTAAAAAATATGCCGGCCTTTCGCATTGTTTTAGGCGCGAAGCTGGTGCTTACGGCAAGTACTCCAAGGGATTATATCGAGTGCATCAATTTACTAAAGTGGAGATGTTTGCCTACAGCCTGCCCGAAGAATCAAAAAACATACATCAGGAGCTTTTACGTTTGGAAGAAAGAATTTTTCAAGGGCTCAATATCCCCTACAGGGTTTTAGAGATATGCACAGGTGATCTAGGTGCGCAGGCTGCGGCCAAATACGATTTAGAAGCTTGGATGCCTGGGCGAGGCGATGGCGAATGGGGAGAAATTACTTCAACCTCCAACACTACTGATTACCAATCTAGAAATCTAAACATTAAATACCGCTTGCCTGGTGGCGAAACAGGTTTTGCGCACACTCTTAATGGCACAGCCGTAGCTACTTCGCGTGCCATAATTGCTATTTTAGAAAATTATCAAAAAGAGGATGGGTCAGTGACAATACCGAGGGCTTTACACAAGTATTTGCCGTTCAAAAACATCTTAGTCGGAAGTTAAAATTGTGTTGTCCCCACTTCGTCCCTCACAGATTCGGGACTACGCGGGACACATATTTTCAACTACTCGCTCTGCTCGTAGGAAAATATGGCTGAAAAATTTCGGCGGGTTAAAAGAGAATATCCTTATTTTGTAAAAAGATTCTCGGCCAAACCTTTTGTGGTGGCGGGGTCAGTTTTTTTTATGGCCGCGGCTGCGGGTTTAGCTGGCTGGTTTTATTTTGACGATGCCCGCACCAACGAGAATGGCCCAAGCCAAATTAAGCCGGTTAACCAAACATTGGTGGCAGTTATTTGCCGGAAGGATAACTGTTTTTGGCTTAATGAAGATGGAATATCTTTTAACCAAGGCGGTCGGACCGAAGGCAATATAGTCTTAAACCTGGAAGATAAAACCGATCGCGGGCTTAAAGTAGGCGACAACTTATTGGCTGCCAATATTCTGGCCGAACTTTCTTTTTTGCGCCAAAGAATGCAGGAAGATTTTGATTTAAATTTAAAGACTGGCGAAACTAACGATGCTAACTTGAATGATTTTGATTTTACGACCAGTGAAGGCTGGCTACTGCGTTTTAGCGTTGCCGAGAATATTTATAAAACTTTAGAAACCCTAAAGAGAACCTTGGAAGAAATAAAAAAAACAGCCCCGAGCTCGGGGCTGGAATACATCGATCTACGTGTGCCAAATAAGGTGTATTACAAGTTCAAGTAGATCAAGGTTCATGACCCGCCGGTTCTACGGCCTTCCATAAACCGGACATATTCGGCATGTTCTCTTTCTTCTTTTTCAATCTGTTTACAACGTTCTTCAATTCGTTTATCTTGCTCCTTCCTCTCTTTTTTCTCTTCATCTTTATCTGCCATGTCAGTTTCTCCTTTTTAAGCCTATCGAAATCTCACTTCGATAGAGCATTGTTGTAAAGAACACCTCTTTTTGAGGTAATCCCATGCTAGCGCACTTCTTGTTTTCTAGTCAAGTTTGTATATAAATATGGAATAGCCAACCTTGGCGACTGGTTCGTAGTCATTCAGCCAGGTGTAGTAGGTAGTGTCTTGGTCAAATTTAGGCGAGAAAGCCCGGCCGCCTTGCAAAAGTGTAGCCGAGACAGCCAGCCAGCCGTGGCGTTGGTTAGAGTTTCTAGCATCTAGCTTTTCGTATTTATTGCCTAAATAATATTCTGGTTTACTGCCGCCAAAATAATCCAATTTTATTTTCTCTATTTTATTTTCCTCCACATATTTAGCCAGGCGTTTTAAATCCTGGCCCCAGTCCAAATTAGAATCAGTTACATAATTGTAACCATTGGCTGGGCCGCCCGCGAACTGATTAAAATAGGCTAAATAATAGGGGTATATAGAAACCGTTTCTACCATTAACCAAACAATTAAAAACATCACCAAAGGCAGTTTTAGGAATTTTATATTTTGTGCCCACTTGGTTATTCGCCCAGCCGTGAGGAGGTATATAAAAGGAAAAGTTGGCAAAACATGTCTTAAGCCGATATTGAGATTACCTGTAATGCTGCTAGCCCAATAAAGAACAATAAAACTAAGGCAAACAAATTCGGTAAAATTGCTACTGATCCATAGCTTTATAGCCGACCACGACCAACGGCTGTGTAGCAGTACAGAAATTGCCGCGATGATAACCAGTATTAATATAGGAATTGGTTCTTTAAGTATGTAAACCGTAGGAAAATAGCTTTTCCAGGCTTGGTTATGAACCTCGCCCAAAAAATAGGTGGTGTTGCCACCGCCGGTTCGTTGAAATACCATCAATAACCCCAAAGCGTATTGAGCGTAGGGCCTTAGCAAGGGTTTTTCTGTCATTTGGATCACGGCCTCGCCAGCTGGTTTATAAGGGTAATTAGCCAGATGAAAAACTGTGTCGCTTTTTTGCCGTTCAGGCGGATAATTCCAAACATGAAACTGGTAGACTGGCCAAATTAGTAAATAGCCAATAGTAAAGATAGCTACTAGGGATAAAATAAGCTTTGGGAAGGAGATTTTTTTTGAAACTAGCCAATAAACAAAACCAGTAAAAATAAAAAGCGGGATCAAAAGAATCGCCGAAAACTTAAGGAGTTGAGCCACGCCAAAAGTTAGTCCGGCATAAATTAAATTCTTTTTTGTGGGTTTAAGAATATACCTAACAAAAAAATATGCGGCTAAGGCAAAGCCGAAAGCCGCGGCGACGTCGGTAGTAACATAACGAGCCTGGGCTATAACATTGGGCGAAAAAACCGTTAGAATTAAAGCAAGTATCCCGGCCGTGTTGCCATATTTTTCTTTGCCCCATTTGTAAACTAGTAGGCCAAGTAGTACAAAAATAAACATTACGGCGAGGCGCGCGCTAAAGGCAATTTTATCGGGGTCGTTACCGCTTTCAAACAAAAAGTGAGGGCCAAAACTCCATTGGCCATTAACCTCGGTTTTCCAAGCAGGATGTTCGGCGTCAAAATTTATTTTCTGGAAGAAAAGAGGAACGGCTGCCAGGTCTTTCATAAGCGGCGGGTGTTCCGGATTAAGCCGCATATCTTTTTGCGTTAAGTAACTATAGCCCGCCGTAATGTGCGGTGATTCGTCGGTGGTTATAGAATCGCCTTTAACCGAGAGAATAGCTAATGTTAGAGAGATTACAATCGCAACTCCAGCCAAGAGATCGGTTTTTGAAAACCTATTCATAATTTATGCTATAATAATAACATCTTATGGATCAAAATTCTAAGGAAAACTTGGTGGATTCGGAAAATCAAACTGTTTCTGAAACAGTAGAACCAAGCCCGGCGGAGGTTGAAACAGCTCCGGAGAGTTTTGATTTGGGAACGGGAGAGCAACCTAGTTCGGCGCCTGTTGGAGCCAACCAAACCGCCGATGATTCTCAAATTGCCCCACAGGAAACCACCGAGACAGAAATCCAACAACAGGCCGAAGAGGTAGCCCACTTGCCCCAAGAAGATAAGTTGGCTCATTTACGGGAAGTAGCCCAAAAAAATAGTTTAGAAAAAGCTATCCGCATGGTTAAAAAAATGAACGATCCCTGGCTCGAAGATAAATTTCA
>CAYHXG010000005.1:4013-15861 GCA_964360575.1 uncultured Candidatus Saccharibacteria bacterium
AAGCTATCCGCATGGTTAAAAAAATGAACGATCCCTGGCTCGAAGATAAATTTCACGACGATTTAATGGATGATCCCGAATGGCGGGGCAAACTGGAAGAGCTTGGGAAGATTGAGAAATTATAACTTCTCGCGAATACAGCGAATCAGTCAGCTAATATAGCGAATCGTGTTAGCAACATGAATTCTATTAGCCATATTCGCTCTAAAATTCGCGCTATTAGCGAAAAGTAATGTCGGAGATTTTATCAGCCTTTTTTTCTAGTGTGGGCATGTTGTTCGGCTTGGTTGTAGCCGGACTTGTTGTTTTTTATCTCGTAGCTAGCTCCATAAAAAATCAGGGTCGGGTGGCTCGTGGTTTGAATCTGGAACTTTTTCTAATATTGATTCCACAGGACGAATATTTAGAACCCGGTCAAAAACCTAAAACCGACAAAGAATGGGTCCAACCTATGGAGCAGTTATATTCCGTTTTTTCGGCCATGGTGGAGAAAGGTTTTTGGCGAATTTTTGAATTTGGCCAACCTTATTTAGTGTGGGAGATCGCTTATGTTAATAACGAGATTAGGTTTTATGTTTCGGTGCCTTCGCGTTATCGCGATACTTTGGCACGGGCCGTGCATTCGGTTTCGGCAGAAGCTGTAATGGAACCCGTAGCCGATTACAATATTTTTACTCCAGTTGAAAACGCCGGCGTGGCGGCCTCGTACGTTATGACGAGCCGAAATTTTTTGTTGCCCATAAAAACCTATCAAACTCTAGAGGTTGATCCCTTAAGTGAACTTGCCACACATTTTTCCAAGCTGGGCGAAGGTGAAAGCGCGGTGATGCAGGTTTTAATGCGACCTACTTCCAAAAAGTTTAATAAGCTGGCTTTTAAAGTTACTAAAAAAATGCAAGAGGGAATGTCTTTTGAAAAAGCTTATCATCAAGCTATCAAGTCAAAAATAATTCCTCATAAAGTAAAAATGGAGAAAGTAAACCCAACTTTAACCCCGCAGGATCAGGAAGTTATTAAAGCCATTGAAAGCCATGCGGCTAAGCCCAATTTTGATGTGAATATTCGCCTGGTGACTTCGGCCCAAACAGAGGAGCGAGCGGGGCTTATTTTACGCGATTTTGAAAGCGCTTTTACTCAATTTAACTTACCCAATTTAAACTCTTTTTCCGAAAGCAAAGAAAAAATAAAAGAGATTGTCTATGAGTTTAGTTTCAGGCTTTTCGATGAAAAAAGGAAAATAGTTTTAAGTTCCGAGGAATTATCTAGCATTTATCATTTGCCCCATGCCGGGCTTAAGGTGCCCAAAATAAAATGGCTTAAAGCCCGTTCAGCCCCGGCGCCGTGGGGTATGAGCGATGGGCCTTATTTAGGTTGGAATGATTACCGTTCGGAGCAGAATATAGTTAGAATCGCGCCCGACGATCGCCGCCGCCATATTTATGTTATTGGTCAAACCGGTACGGGTAAATCGACTCTGTTGCAAGAAATGATTCGGCAGGATGTGGAAATGGGTAATGGCCTCGCTGTAGTGGATCCGCACGGCGATTTGGTGGAATACACTCTTTCGCATATACCCCAGCACCGTTGGAAAGATGTTATTTTATTTGATCCATCCGACTTGGAAAGACCCATTGGCATAAATATGCTTGAGGCTTCGAGCATAGAAGAAAAAGATTTTGTGGTGCAGGAGATGATGTCTATTTTTTACAAACTTTTTCCGCCGGAAACCATGGGGCCAATGTTTGAGCACAATATGAGAAACGCCATGCTAACTTTAATGGCCGATCCCAGCGATCCGGGTACGCTAGTGGAAATTCCCCGAATATTTACCGACAAAGAATTTATGAAAAGGAAAGTGGCTAAAGTCACGGATCCGGTGGTCAAATCTTTT
This sequence comes from uncultured Candidatus Saccharibacteria bacterium, assembly GCA_964360575.1. Classification (GTDB taxonomy): domain Bacteria; phylum Patescibacteriota; class Minisyncoccia; order JACQLN01; family JACQLN01; genus JACQLN01. Next base: position 5,905 of record CAYHXG010000005.1, read on the forward strand.
TGGGAAAAAGAGATGGCCCAAACCAGTGATTTTCATAAATCGGAGATGTTGGGTTATTTGGTTTCTAAGGTGGGTCGGTTTATAGAAAATACCATGATGCGTAATATTATTGGCCAAGCTAAGAGCGGCATAAATTTTGCCGAGGTTATGAATAACCGCAAAATACTTTTGGCTAATCTTTCTAAAGGCAAAGTAGGCGAGGTTAACGCCAATCTTTTGGGTTTAATGATTGTGGGTAAACTGCAGTTAACGGCCATGCGCCGCGCCTATATGCCCGAAAACGAGCGGGTTGATTTTTATTTATATTTGGATGAATTTCAAAATTTTGCTACCGATTCCATTTCCACCATACTTTCCGAAGCCAGAAAATATCGCTTGAGCATGGTTATGGCCCACCAATTTATTGCCCAACTGACCGATAAAATTAAAGCGGCAGTCTTTGGCAATGTTGGCACTATGATTATGTTTAGAATCGGTGTGGAGGATGCGGAATTTTTAAAACCGCAACTCGCGCCAATTTTTGGCCCAAGAGACCTTATAAATTTAGACAATCATAATTGTTATGTTAAACTTATGTTGAAAGGACAAACCTCGCGTCCTTTTAACATGAAAACCTACCCGCCGGTTCAGGGTAACGCCGAAACAGTTAAAGTTGTTAAAAATTTGTCGCGTTTGGCTTATGGCCAAGAACGGGAAGTGGTGGAAGGCGAAATATTGGCTAGGGTCAAGTTATCGGATATTAAATCGGCTCAACAGGTGAGCGAGGAAGCTAAATTTAATTTGTAGAGTTATCGCGAATAAAAGCGAATTAATCAGCGAAAAGTATATGCATTTTTCTAAAAAAGACGCTTGTTTGGCGGCGTTGGTTGGTTTTTTGGTCGCGGCCCTGGCGCAGATGGTTATTAAAAACATAAGTTTGCTATTGCCCATAAACAGTTATTGGCTTTTGATAGTTTTTCCAGTGGTGGCGCCATTAGGGCTTTATATGGCTTATCGCCTTGCACAAATATCGCGGCCGTTTGTGTATCAATTTGGTAAATTTTTTATTATAGGCGGCCTTAACACTTTTTTAGATTTAGGAGTTTTGAATTTTTTTATTTATATAACCAATATAACTCACGGTCTCTATTTTGCCGTGTTTAAAACCATTTCCTTTACTTGTGCGGTTATTAACAGTTTTCTTTGGAATAAAAATTGGACTTTCCAAAAGCAGGGTAATTTTGGGGTTTTCTTTTTGGTGGTTTTGGGCAGTGCTCTATTAAACGTGGGTTGGGCTTCTTATATGGTAGATGTAGTGGGCGCGCCCGAGGGCATCTCGCCCAAAATGTGGGATAACATCGCTGCTTTGAGTTCGGTGTTTCTGGTCTTAACCTGGAACTTTTTAGGGCTTAAGTTTATTGTTTTCAAAAAGAGGTTGTCTAATCCATCACAACGAGACATCTTGACATAACTGTATAACAAATGCTAGTTTTCTAAAAAGGGTTGTTGTTTAAAAATTCGCAGTTTTCCTAACCCAAAAGGAGGTTAGATATGACCGAACAAGCAGTAGCCACAAAGAGAGAAGTTAGCATGGCAGTGGTGTTAAATGGCGGTCGAGAGGAAATGGATTCGGCCACCATTCCAGTGCAATGGGTTTTTAGCGATGAAACAATCTCCGAGACTCCAACGCACCTGCTGTTCTTTGAGCAAGATGAAAGTGAAGCTGGAAATTATCATGCCGCCGATCGGGGCCGCCGCTATGTTTGCAAAGTAAGCGACGGTGTGAAATTCATACCGGTCTTTAGGCCCGGTTACCATCGTATGGCTGTTTTAGCCCTTGCTGGGAGGTTTGTGCCCCAAGGAATTGAAAGATTACTTTCCAGAAGTATGTATGAATATGCTACCTCAATTTCTTGGCGAGATCTGGAAGAAAGTGTGATTCCAGAATCTTTGAGTGATGTGGTGGTAGCCGCAACCGTAATGGAATTTCGAGTGCCGGACGAACTTTTTGCGGAAAAGCCAAGAACGCGTTTCGGCGAGGCTGTGTGGAAGTGGGTAAATCTTTGGGAAAAAAAGCCGCCGCGGGATGAATGTGATTATCGCGCGAGAAAGATATTCGCTTTCACCTTAAAGCCGATATTCTTTTTAATCGGTGCGGTCGCGTACGCACTGTATGTGCTCTTGGCTAGTGTAACCGTTTTTTTCTTTGGTTTCAGGCCTAAGAATATTGCGAGCGAAATTTGGCAAGCGCTCAAACTTACGCGCCCCGACGAATGGAATGTGTGTCTCTTCATAACGCCAACTTACCGAACATGGGAGGAAGATCGGCACGGTTATGTTACCAAGCGCATGCCGGTGACAGGAATAGAGTTAATGTTTCTTGGCAGTGGGGCGTGGTTGTTTTGGTCTTTGATCAATTCGACATTGGATTGGCAGGTATGGCTCCTTATTGCAATATCTTTTATTGTGGTGGCGTATACACTCGCGGCGCTATTGAGTAGAGTGTATTATGCTTTACCTAGTTCCCTTGAAAGGCAAAGGCTGGCACTAGAGAAAGAAAAGCAGTTAAACGTTGAAAGGCAGCGGCTTTTCGCCGAGAAGTATCAGCAGTGGCTAAGAGGGAATTTTGATCTTTCACGCAAACCGGATGCGGTTGATTTAAGCAATTTACCTCCTCCGCCCACCAAAACTGGGCAGGTGGTTCAACGCTTTCGGGTTGGTTTCTGGGCTCTTAAGGCCAGAATCTGCCGACCTTATGTTCGTTGAAGTTGATCGGGGTAAACCTTGGTCAAAAGTCCTCACCAAAACGGTGGGGACTTTTTTATTGACCAGAGTTTTGTGTTTGCTGTCCAACGGTGTAGAATCTTATTTAAAGAAGGAGACTTATCATGATTAAAATCTCGGCTGGTTTTATTGAGGAAAATTTTTCTGCGGCGGATTTTTTAGCTAACTGCGATGAAGCTTTTAGCCTGTATGGGCAAGGTATGGTTACCATGCCGGCACGCAAACAGAATGTGGATGAAACAGAGCGTTTTACTTTGAAAATGCCGGCCAGCATCCCCGGTTATAGCGGTTATAAGTTTATAGAAGAGTTGCCGGCTGATGAGTCAGGACGATTGGGTGCTAGAACAGCAGTGATAAAGTTAGAGCCCGAGGATGGGTGTGTTTCCCTCGATTCCACTCGGGACACATCGCTTGTTTCAAGCGATGTGGAACTTGATGCTGAATATATAACCAACATGCGCACCGGCGCGGCCGGTGCGCTGGGTTTAAAATATTTCGCGCCGCAAGCCAAAATTATCGCTATTCTGGGTACAGGTAAAATTTCTAAGGCCTTGGCTTTATGCGCCGCCGAATTAGGCGTATCAAAAATTAACGTTTACAGCCGCAGGGCTGAAAATAGAGAAAACTTTAAACAGGAACTTGTTAAACACTCGGTGTCTAACATTATTCTGCACGACTCAATCGTGTCAGCCATCTCCAACACCGAGGCCATCTTAACGGCTGTGCCCACGCCCGAGCCGATATTATTTTATAAAGATCTGCCAGCGGATGTTTTTATAGCCGCCATGGGCGGCGATTCCCGTACGGCGCAGCTGGATCGAGAGATACTTGAGCGAGCTCTGGTCGTGCCCGATAACGAAGCTCAATGCCAGAAAAGCGGGGAGTTTAAAAAAGCTTTGGCCGAAGGCTATTATAAGAATATAAACTTTGCCAAAATTGGCGGCCGCATAGCCAACATTGGAGACGCTGCTTTAGGCAGATTAAAACCCGCCAGTGGAGTCAAAGTTGCCTATTTCACCGGCCTGGCTGTTCAAGATATAAATGCTGCTAAAATGGTATTTGAGAGTTTTACAAATAAGAGACAAAATATATAAAATCCCCCAACAGCAGATCTTTTGTTGGGGGTCTTTTTATTTAACGGAATTTTACGCCTTCTTTAATCATATTCATACAATGAATTGTTTTGGCCATTATCTTTTCACAGTCCATACCATCGTAACCGGCCCCGATTCCTTCCTGACACATTGCAATCAGTTCTTTGGCGGCTAGGTTGGCACTGGCAATTTCTTCATCGGTCGGACGTGGAGTTTTAATGCAAATATTCACGGCAGTATGCCACTTAGCTGAAGCTTTTTCGAACCTACACAAGTACTGCCAGCGTCGAGTATGCGCGGCCACGGGCTCTCGTGATTCTTCAGTGAGTATATCTATATGTTCAACCAATTCTTTGATGGCTTCTTTGTCAGAATAGAAGGCCACATCTTTTCTTACCCGACGTATTTCGGATGGAAGAAAATAAATTATCAAGAGGATACCAATAAGTAATAAAATGATACTCAGCAGCTCCATCGCCGATTCCTTTTTTAAGTGTTTAAGAACTATGTTTGCTGGTTTTTAGACTAGCACGCGAGATAAAAAATAGCAAATGCGTTTGACCAATTGGTATTATTTTTTATCTTAACAAATAATTCACGATCGCAAGATAGTTGTTAAGATAGAATTTTTCAAATTTGATTTACTTTATTATAACTTCATAAACCGCTTCGGCTTTGGTGTCTAGCTTTTTGGAGTAGTGTTCGGGAGCAGATTCTAAATAATAATAGACAAGGGGATTACGCTGTTTCTCCAAAAATACATATTTGGCTTTAAAGTCATTTTTTAAAACAGCGTAGGTGTCCTCCAGCATATCTTTGGTGCAAGCGGGAGCGGGGCAGGTGAATTTGGTAACCTCATCGGCCGAAAGGTAGTGGAATTTCCAGTAGAGTTTGGGGTCAAAAGCATATTGAAATATCGGATCCATACCGCCGATGTAATAATTTTTGTTGTTCCAGAAAAAGAGCATGGGAAAATCGCTCCAGCGCACGTTAAACACAATCTCGCCCGGCTGGGAGTTTTCTTTGAGCCATAAAGCCGCCTCTCTAAATTTATCTGGCGGTATGGCGCGTTCTTCCAAACTAATGCTATTGCGCCAAGGGGTATAAATTATCAAAAATGAAAAAACACACAACATGGTCACGGTAGCTAACACTCGGACATTCTTGAGAATATTGGAATATTGCATTAGACTGGTGTAAACAAGGGCAATGAAAATAGTTCCAAAGGGAATCCAAAAATCATGCGCCCGGCGGGCTACAAATATGGTTAAAATGAAAAATATTAACGATAGAACTCCAGCTGACAACATTCCGACATTCTTGAGAATATTGGAATGTTTTTTGGCCAGTATGATTAAAATTATTGCGGCGGTGGCCCACAAAATTATAAAAGCCGAGAAATTTTGAAACAAAGTTTGCGGTGCCAAGGGAAAAAGTTCGCGGCCAAAAAGCAAAGTAGCTTCGTTTTGCTTTTCCAGCATCAATTGAACAACTTGAATGTAAGCCAGTTTGAGCGAACCGATGGGATTGGGGCGTAACAGCCAGCCGATGATTGTTCCCGCGAGCAAGATTAAACCCTCGCGCCAGAGCCATGTTTTTTCAACAACCCGCTTTGTTAAAAATACCACCCCAAAAATTAAAAACGGGATCCAGATTAAGCTAATATGAATCCATCCAATCAGTATGCTTAGGAAAAATGTAATCGTATACCGAGCATGCGATCGCATGCTCGGTATATTTTCGTTTCGGTGGTTTAGTGTTAGGTAAGAAAACAATAAAATAGAGAGGGATAAAGAAAGCAAATGCGGCCGCATCATTAAAAAGCGGTTCATAATATTGGGCGCGGAAACAAAAATAAAAACAGGCCAAAAAGCCGGCCATTTTACGCCTTGACGTTTAAAGACAAACCAAAAGCTTGTGAGTGCCAAGAAAGTCAGAAGTACCCCCGCTAACTTGATGCCCAAAGTTCCGTCAAAAGAAGAAAAAGGTATTAGTAATATATGAAAGCCATACCAAATGTCGGAGGCATTGGTTTTGATGGCCGAATACTGCGTCCAAGGAAAATCGTTAAAGGCTAAACCTTCGGTGCGATACAGCTCGGCGTGTTTTATATGGTAGAAACTGTCGGGGTCGGGAATGTTGGGCGAGGTCAAATGAAAAACCAAAGCCAAAACAAAAAAGAAAACAATGAGAATAATATTCTGCAAGTTACAAAACTTGGAAAATGATTTCACGGCCGTTGTTGTAGACTTCTTTAAACCTAACATCGGAATCCAGATATTTGTAAACTTTAGGATTGCGGGGTAGTTCCAAAAAAACATAATTAGCCCTAAAGTCGTCTTTTAAAGCGGAATAAACGGTAGTTATACCTTCTTGGGCGCATGGATTGGTGCCGCATGTATAGGCCCCACCATCAATCATAAGGATTTTATCTATGTCAAAAAAATAATGTTTAAGATACAAGTTTTTACTAAAGGCATATTCGAAAATCGGATCCATGCCATTTATATAGTGATTATGCTGATTCCAAAAAAATAGCATGGGAAAATTATCCCAGTGAATATTAAAAACTATAGAACCCGCCTCTGTGTTTTCTTTAAGCCAGAGGGCGGGTTTTTCAAAAGCAGTATCCGGTGCCATTTTTTCGAAATACCCCAGTGTAAATTTTAATGTATTAACTCCAAAGCCCAACAGTACAGTCAAGCCTATAATAACGGATGTTTTTTTAAATCGGCTGGATATATTTGGTATATGTTGCCAAATAATCGATATGGCGAGACCTATAAAAATCAAGCTAAAGCCCACCCAAATATCGGCGGCCCGGCGGGCGACAGCGTAAGTAATTAAGCCAAAAATTATGGAAATAACTAGACTACTATATAGTATAATCTGTTTTTGTTTTTCAATCTTTATTGATTTATTTTTAATAAAGAAAATTAAAATTCCAACTGTTATTAAGACAGGTAGTCCTATAGGTAGAATTTCGTTAAGTACCACACTAAAATGGTTACCAGGTTTTAGTTCTGTTCCAAAACGAAGAGGGATATTATTGAATTTTTCTATAGCTAACTGCACAACCTGAATGTAGGCGATTTTTAAGGTCGAAATAAAATTAGGGTGAGCTAACACACCTAGGCCAAGACCAATCAATGCCGCTATACAGTTTTTAATTTCCCAGACGCCATCTGTTATTTTTTTTATAATTGCTACCACACCGATAACAAACAATGGTAACCAGGCCAAAGCCAAGTGAATAAAAGAAATACCGGCCGAAAAAATAAAAATTAACCAATTAGATTTATTTTTAGTAAAAGCATAAAAAAGAGCCAGCACCAAAATAAAAGTTAAAATATGGGGCCGTACCATCAATAAGCGAAAATTAACGTCGGGGGCAGAAAAAAATAAAAGTGTTGTCCAGAAAAATGGCCAGCGGATTTCAAACTTTTTAAATATAAAATAAAAACCGGTTAAAGCTGTAAAAGTAATTAAAGCTGCGGCGAGCCGCATACCAAAAAAATCGTTATTTAACAATGTAAATGGAATTAAAAGAAGATGAAAGCCGTACCAAATATCGCCATTCCATTTTCCTATTACCGAATGTTCCAACCAGGGAAAGTCGCTATTAAAAATTCCTTGGGTGGCATAAACCTCTGCATGACGAATATGATAATAGCCGTCTATACCGGCCAGAGTAGGAAAATAGAAATTAAAAAAAACAGCCAGGGCAAATATGGCAGCGATGGGCAGAATTTTATGTAGAATTTCTTTATTCATCATCCGTTCATTTTAAGTATAGCACCGAGAGCTTGGGGTAATTCTAAACAGTTACTGCGCCAGTTAAGGTGACCCAAGCCCTGCAAGGTTATCAATTTCGCACCAAGTTTGTCGCGGATAATTTCTGCGTATCTATAAGGTACGCTAGTATCATCGGTGGAATGTATGGCTATAATTTTACTTGCACCGTTTTTTGCGGGGGTTACCGATTTTTTAACTTTTTCATAATTGAGCGGTTTTTCGGTGAACGAACTCAAAGGCGAGAAATCTAACGATTCGGAAAAACCGCCCACCAAAACCGCGCCGCCAGATTTTTGGCCTTCGGGCAGGGCTTCTAAAAATTTCAAAATAGTTATAGTGCCTAAACTATGGCCCACTAAAAAAGTATTTTCATCACACCGGCCGACCGATTGCTGGAGCTGGGTGAGCCATTTATGCAGGGTCGGCTGATCGGCTTCCGGCATGGCTGGAACCTCCACCTCAAAACCCTTAACCTCCAATTCTTTTTTAAGCCACGGAAACCAGTTGTCGGCTGGAGTGGCATCATAGCCATGTACAATGAAGACTCTTTTTATCATCTATTTCCACTTTTTACAACATACCAACAAACTGGAGTATGTTAGGATGTTGTTAACTTATTAAGTTTTTAAAATGATTTTTAAATCCAGGCCGCGTTTCATTTTTTTCTTTTTGTTTCCAGCCAATCGGGAACAGGCCCGAAAGTTATTCTTTCCCAACCATCTATTTCTTCTTCGCTAACATTAAAATATTTTTGATAAGCTGTTTCCACACTGCCGTGCAAAGCCTGTTCCCAATCTAATCCCAGCTTGCCAGTTAAATCTTTTATTTTTCCTTCGGTTGATGCTTCTAATTCTACAAAAATTGGTATCCATGGCCATATGTCTATGGTTATTTCGCAGTCTTCAAATTTCCATTTCTCGCGCTTAGTCTCTTGAAAGGAATCTTGAACAAACCCTAAGGTCAAAAGAAAATTACAAGTTTGTTCAAAATCATTAACCTCAATAGTAATTTCTTTGGTGCCATACAACGACCTATCAATCAGCTTTTTGTAACTTAGGGTAATTTTATCGCCTTCGTCTCTAACCCTGACCCAAGCACCTTCTTTTTCTAAACGGTGGTCGGCAAAATCAAAAACCTTCCGAGTCATCAACCGTTCTGGGTAAATTAACCTCGCCCCAATTTCTCTAAGTTTTTTTCTTAGAGAGTCTGGATCAATATCTAAAAATTTCGCCTCAATTTCCGTTTGCATTTATTAATAGTTAAAATTTTCTTCAGAGAGTCCGGATTGCCTAAGAATAGATTTAAACGTTCCTAAGGGAATCTCTTTTTTGTTGGTTGGTACAATAACCGTTAAAGTTTGCCTACCGATTTTATGAAATTTTACATGACTGCCTTTCTGTGAAACAAAAACAAAACCCTTGCTTTGAAGGGTTCTTATAATTTGTTTAGAAGAGTAAAGTTTAGGCACATGGTATAGTTATTCTAACTAGTTCAGGGTTCTTAATTTCTATAATTCCTTTTGGTTTTTTATCCTCAAAATAAAGTTCTAGAGCCTCATCCAAATTTTCTAGAGCCTCTTTTTTTGTCTTGCCAAAACTGGAAACATCAACATTTAGGCACTGGGCCACATAGTATTTACCCTCTTTCCAGACTACATTTTTTAGGTCTATTTTAGCCATGTTTTTATTCTAACAGGATTTTACACAAAATCAACACTAAGCAGCCTTTTTTATTTCCTCCTCTTCCTTTTTCTCAACACTTGGGCTTGGGGTTGGTACTGACACTTGCGGCACATCGTCCGCATTCCATATGTATTTTCCATCCCAGACATTCCGGGCGTATTTAAGGCATTCGGCTGCCATATCTGGCGCGCCCCGTAAATAAGCAGCGGCTCTTACCACTAAACTTTTGGTACCAGATAAACGCCTTTCCAAACTAACCTCAGGTGCGTCTTTGGCACGCAAAGAAAGGCTAGAAGCACGGTCACTCAATCTAAACGGCACCCAAGCTTCTTCCTCGGTTTTTGACCCCTCCCAAGCCACTCTTAATTCTTCGGCGCTAAGTTCTACATCCATTTCTTGGGCCATTTGCCAAATTTCATCCCGCAAATGTTCCAAGAACATCTCCCTGCCGTGTTCTGGGTTCTCGTTTGAATTTACTGGCTCGCCCAAAGGCATTGATTCCATAAAAAATTCAATATAAATTATTGTGAGTGTCTATTTCCACAAGTTCAACTAAATTTTCATTTAGGTGTTTAAAAATCGCTCTAAAATCCCCAGTAACATTTATGCTTCTAAACCCCAAC
>CAYHXG010000006.1:0-6648 GCA_964360575.1 uncultured Candidatus Saccharibacteria bacterium
GAATGCACTGCTCTACCACTGAGCTAATCGCGCATGATATCTAACGGGGTGAAAACGGAGCGCTCTACCAAGCCGACGCTTCTGGTCGGCTCCCCGACCGCTTCGCGTCGGGGCTAAACTAACCGCCCAATTTTATCTATAACCTTCCTGTGCGGATACTCCAGTATATCATGCACAAAACGATCAAACATTCCCAAGCGATATTTAAATTCATCTGTGCCCAAAACAACATAACGCAATTCCACACCCATAGCAGTTTCCAAATCTTTTATAAAATCACCAAATTTTCTAAAATCTAAATCGTCCCCTACCACCATAATATCAACCCGAGTGTTGGGTATACTCAAAAAAACACCAGTAACCACCGCCAATTTTATCTTCCCCATGCGTATTAACTTCTTCTCTATTTTGGGAAATGTTGGCGGAGAAATCTTTAGCACTAGATTTTTGAGTTCACCAAGATACGGCCACTTCAAATTAAGCTGATATTTTTTGTTAAACGTTCGGTGTTTAACAAAAGAACGCCGATTCTTCTTAATTTTATTTTTTCTTCTTTTTGCCATTATCATTAACCTTCTTTAAAAAACCTATCTTTGTAAAATACAAAACCAACTGGGCTATTTCCTTTTTCTTAAGGCGTGTCCTTTGGCTAATAACCTCGGCCGACAATGCCAGCTGGGGATACTGGAAAAACAACCTTAACACTTTGGCCTTGGAGCCAAAGAGATTTTCTAAAAGATTATTGTTTTTCCTATAAGACATGTTGGACCAATAGGACCTATACTAGCAACACCTTGAAAATTGGCAAGAAGCTGTTAACCTTTAGTTACTTTACTACTATTATGCTTTCTAAACCGGAATTTTTTCCAGAAGAACTGACCATTTTAGAAAAGTCCCCCTTAAGTTCGGCCTACGCCGAAACCTTTGTTTTTACTCCATCAAACAATGCCGAGGACAACTTGGGTAGTTTGTTTATAGTCGCTGAGGTCGTGTCCAATAAAACCAAGAAAGAAAATGCGGCGCTGATTGCGGAACTTGCCGGCACTTTAAAAAGTGAATATTACAAAAATACCATCGTAACTCCGCTTTCCGCTCTAAAATTTTCTTTAAAGAAAACTAACAACACTCTCAACCAAAAGAAATATTGGCTAAATCCCCAAATAAATTTAAAAATAAAATTGGCGGTAGCTGCTCTTAAAACCGGCACTCTGCACTTGGCACGTCTCGGTGAAACTTCAGCACTTATTCTAAGAAACAACTCTCTAGAAACAATCACCCCTGTTTCACCAGTTAGTCCCATTCCTCCCCTTGCCTTCGATAATATAATAAGTGGCGAGCTTATGGCCGAAGACAAAATTGTTATCGCTACTAATCAAATTCATAGAATAAGCGAAGATGATTTAATTTATCAACTAAAACGGCGCGAACTGGCTAAATATCTTAAACGTTCCAATGAAGGTATTAAAAATTTGGCGCTGGTGGCACTGTATCCAAAAAAAAATTACACACCTACTCTAATCTCTTCAAATACACCCCAACCATATTTAATAGAAAAACCTAAAACAGATAAATCTTATATGACCAATAAGACCTATACGAGACCGGTAATCCTAATTTCAATTTTGCTTGCCACCATAACCGCATTTATATTAGTGGCTGTAAAAATAAAAAATGAAACCGCCCGAAACAAAATAGAAGCCGAAACTTTATTGCAGGAAGTTACTGCGACCAAAGAAAAAATTATAGCTTTGCTGGAAGTAAAAAATGAAACTGAGGCAGGCGAACTTTTGCTTTCGGCCGAGCAAAAACTGGAGCGACTTCGTGAACTTAAACTTTTTAAAACCAGCCGAGCCACCTTAGAAGCTGATCTAGAAAAAATAACAGAAGGACTGGCTCATCTGGAAAATATAAGCATTATTAGGAAAGTCATAGATTTAGAAAATAACGCTACCGGTTTTGACCCGCTGGATCTGGCCTTAGGCCGCAACAAAATTTTAACCTTTAGCGGCCGAACTCTCTATCGCTTTGACCTTAACCGGAAATCCGGCAACTTTGAATCTTTGGAGGAGGGTACCAATCTTATAACTTCCTTGGAAAAGCCAGATGATCCTAACATATTTTTACTTGCCACTTCAGACAAAATTATTCAAAAACCGGCACTGGCCGATGTTGGAGAAAATAAAATCATCTGGACTCGCCTAGAAAACGCGCCCGCCCTAAAAAAAATTGCCCTCTACGGCGAAGCCTTTTATTTTTTGAATGAAGCTGGCTTAATTAGTAAATTACCCTACAATATTAGCTCCACCAGTCCCGATTTAATCGTGGGTAATCTTGAGCTCTGGTCTAAATCTATCGCAGTTTTTGATTTTGCAATTGAAGGCTCCATATTTGGTTTAACCAATGAACACACACTTGTAGAAATGGTGAACGGAGAAAAAAAGAAAGAAATTAAACTGCGTGAATCGATAGCTAAAATATTCACTTCAGCCAATCATAAAAATATCTACGCCTTGGCCCCAACCGAAGGCTTGATTGTAGTTTTGGATAAAGAACTAAACATAAAAAAAAGACATAGCCACTCCGAGTTGCGAGGAGCTAAGTCTTTTGTAGTTAATTCGCAGGAGAGAATCGTTTACTTCCTTAAAGGCAAGACGGTGTATTCCTTTGAAATCTAGTTCAGTTCTTAGTTTTTAGTTGTTAGTTTTAGTTTAGCGGTTATAGTTTTTAGTTAAACTAAAAACCAAAACTATATAACCATAACCAATAACCAAGAACCATTAACTACTTTACCTCTGCCTTCGCTCCCGCTTCCTCTAGCTTCTTTTTCATCTCTTCGGCTTCAGACTTGGCCACACCAGCTTTAACTATTTTTGGTGCAGCGTCCACCAAATCTTTAGCCTCCTTAAGACCAAGACTGGTCAATTCACGCACCACTTTAATAACAGCAATCTTTTGAGCACCAGCCTCTTTTAATTCCACATCAAATGTGGATTTTTCCTCCGCCGCGTTTGACGCGGTTACATCACCTCCACCCGCCATCATGACCGGGGCGGCAGCCGAAACTCCAAACTTGGCCTCTAAAGTTTTAACCAGCTCGGCCAATTCCATAACATTCATTTTTTCCACAGTCTCCACTAAATCTTTGAATTTCTCGGGTATTTTTGTTTCTTCCATATTTTTATAGGTCCTATAGGACCAATCGGACTTATAGGAAATCCCTGCGACCTTTCCCCGCCCTTGAAAAAGATAAACTCTGTTTGGCAAAAGCCAATCTTTTTCAAGGGCGGGGTTTATTTTTTAATTTGTGATAATGCCCGCGCAAAACCACTCACCGGCGACATTAACAACTGTACAACCTGTGCCAACAGTGCTTCCCTTGCTGGTAACTGAGCTAACGCAACCACTGCATTCTTTAACATCTTCTCTCCCATCAAGAACCCACCCAATATGGCTAATTTCTTTGTTTGTGCCGAAAATTTATGAACAATTTTAGCCATCGCCGCGTCAGATTTATCCTGCGAAGCTTCAGCGGAGTAGGACGCGTTTTCGCCATATACAATAGCTACGCTGCCTTTGTGATCTGCCAGACCAAAATCTCCGCCAGAGGCGGATTCGCCTTGGGCGGAGAATTCTTCCCGACCTGATTTTTGAAAAGCGAAACCTAGAAGTGACTTCTTGAGTGCTTTAAATTTTATACCGTCTTTCTTGAGCTCTTTTTTTAAACTGCCCAGTTCGCCCATGGTTAAACCAGAAAAATCCACAAAAAGCAAGCTGGGATTTTTCCGTAAAATTTCGGCGAGTTCTTCTACTAATTTTATTTTTTGATTTTTGGTTAACATAAAAGCCTGTGTTTCCACAGACTTTTATCATGAGACCTATAGGACTTATAGGACCGATAAAATTTCCTCGGCAGGACTTATTGTCCCTCGCTTACGCTCGGGATAAACCTGCTGTCTGTGGAAATTCTTTAGCCTGTCCAGGCTAGCACATAGGGGGTTAAGGGGTCAAGCAAAGTTATTAGTTAATGGTTTTTAGTTTTAGTTATTGGTCTGGGTTTAATAGTTTAACCAACAACTAAAGCTACTCCCTAAACCCAGTGCCAGCCGGAACTAAACGACCCACGATAACGTTTTCTTTTAGACCGCGCAGATTATCTTCTTTGGCTTCTATAGCCGCATTTATCAAACTGCGGGCGGTTTCCTGAAACGAAGCTGCCGAAAGGAAACTATCGGTGGTTAAAGAAACTTTGGTAATTCCAAGTAGCAACTGCTCATATGTAGCCTCTTTTCCCTTTTTACCCCCTTTCTCACCCATTTCACCCCTTTTACTCCCTTTGACTTTTTCGTTCTCTGCCCAAACCGTCCATTTTTCGGCCACCTCACCCGGCAAAAGATTGGTATCACCCGGGTCAATCACGCGCACCCGCGAGAAATTTTGGCGTACAATAACTTCCAGATATTTTTCGTTAATAGAAGCACCTTGAGTTACATAAATAGTTTCTACTTCCTTAACAATATAACTCTCCACCGCTTCTTGGCCCGACAAACTAAAAAGATCCTGCAAGTTCAAATTGCCTTCTGTCAGTTGAACACCTTTAGCCACCAAATCTCCTTTCTCCACCAAAACACCCACGCCTACCGGTAAACTGTATTCACGAACTTCTTTCTTGCCCGATTTATTTTCAACTCCGATTCTAATAATTTTCTGCACCCCCTGCGAAACCACATCTTCAACTACACCGTCGTATTCCGAAAGCACAGCTTGGCCTTTGGGCGGACGCACTTCAAAAATTTCCTCTACTCGGGGAAGACCTTGAGTAATATCCGAAGCACCGGCCACGCCACCAATATGAAAAGTTCTCATAGTAAGCTGTGTACCAGGCTCACCAATGGCTTGAGCCGTAACAATACCTACAGCCGAGCCCATTTTCACTAAATCGTTTGAACCTAAATCATAGCCAAAACACTTAGCACAAATACCTTTAATACTTTTACACCTTAAAACCGATCTCACTTTAACCTCTTTAAGCTCAAGTTCATCTATTTTCTTAGCTTGATCACGGTTAACAAGTTCGCCCGACTTAACCAAGGTTTTGCCCTTGCCATTGTTTTCTTTAATATCTCCCGCCGCCGCCCGGCCCAAAACCCTCTCACCTAAAGATAAACTAAGATCAGCACCGTCAACACGGTATTTAACAATACCTTCACTGTCGCCGCAATCATTTTCGCGCACCACTACATCTTGAGCCACATCCACTAACCGGCGCGTTAAGTAACCGGCCGCCGCGGTTTTTAAAGCGGTGTCGGTAGTACCTTTTCTGGCACCGTGTGTGGAAATAAAATATTCCAAAACGTTAAAACCTTCCTTAAAAGAAGGCACGATGGGCAATTCTATGGTCTCACCGGCTGGGTTAATAACAACACCCTTCATACCAGCCATCTGTGTTAACTGGCTAATATTGCCCCGGGAACCCGAATCAAAAATCATAAAGACAGGGTTATTCTCATGCATGGTAGGCGGCACTAGTTTAGCAATCTGTTCTTTGGTTTTGTGCCAAACAGAAATAGATTTTACTTTGCGCTCTTCTAGGGTAAGTAGGCCCTGCATATAGTGTTCTCGAATTTTTTCCACTTCTTTAGCGGCTTCGGCCACTATTTTTCCTTTGGCTTCCGGCACAATAATATCGTTCATACCCCAAGAAATACCGCTACGGGTAGAATAATCAAAACCTAAAGCCTTGATGTCGTCCAAAATTTTAACCACCTGCGGTTGAGGGAAATTCTGAATGATTTCGCTCGTTAGTTTGACTAACTTTTTGCGAGTCATCGTTTCGTTGATAAAAGGAACTTCCTGTGGCAAAATCTTGTTAAAAAGAATCCGGCCGATACTCGTTTCCATAAATTCGCCGTGAGATTTTCCAAATCGCACTTTTATTTTGGCCCGCAAATCCACTTCGCCAAAATCATAGGCCAAAATAGCTTCGTTAGCCGAACCGAAAACCTTACCCGTCCCTTTTAATCCACCCTCTCCCTCTCCCTTTTCGCCCCCTTTCCCCACCTCTGATGTCATCCAATAGATACCCAGCACCATATCTTTCTGCGGATCCACAATAGCCTCACCAGTGGCAGGCTTTAAAAGATTTTTAGACGAAAGCATAATCTCCTGCGCTTCGCGCTGAGCTTCTTTAGACAAAGGTAAATGCACCGCCATCTGGTCACCGTCAAAGTCAGCATTAAAAGCTTGGCAAACCAAAGGATGCACCTGAATGGCCGAGCCTTCTATTAAAATTGGATGAAAAGCTTGAATGCCTAGTCGGTGAAGCGTAGGCGCACGATTAAGCAAAATAACTTTATCGGCTATTACTTCTTCCAAAGATTCCCAAACCACATCCACCTCCTCTTCTATTAAACGCGAAGCGTTGCGGATGTTAGACGCCACTTCTTTTTGGTAAATAAGTTTGTGTATAACGAAAGGTTTAAAAATCTCCAAAGCCATGCGTTTAGGCAAGCCAGCTTGGTACAATTTTAGTTCCGGTCCCACTACAATCACCGAACGTCCTGAATAATCCACCCTTTTACCCAAAAGATTTTGGCGGAAACGGCCTTGCTTTCCCTTTAACAAATCGGCGAGCGATTTTAGAGCGCGCTT
>CAYHXG010000006.1:6748-15743 GCA_964360575.1 uncultured Candidatus Saccharibacteria bacterium
GGCAAAACCGTAATAAACATCCATTCCGGCCGCAGGTTGTTTCTAACCAAAGATTCCACCAACCTCAAGCGGCGCAGCATTTTTTTCTTGTCACCGGTCTCGTCTATTTTTTCGAGCTTAGCCACTACCTCGGCCCGCAAGGTTCCCAAATCCATATTTTCAAAAATTCTCCTCACGGCTTCGGCGCCAATATCAGCTTTAAACACCTCGCCATATTTTAAGGAAAGATCGTAATATTGTGCTTCCGAGAGTACTTGAAATTTTCTGATTTTGGCGAGCTCGTCCACGGCCGTATCACGTAAGGATTTTAATTCTCGCTGGCCGCCCTTGGTGTTTTGAGTTTTGACTTTAGTTTTATATTCCCGCTCAATTTCGCCAACCACATTAGCCCGAGCTTCTTCATCTACCTCCACCACAATGTAGGCCGCAAAATAAATAACTTTTTCCAATTCTTGAACGCCCAAATCCAACAGAAGTCCCATCTTGGAAGGCACGCCTCGCAAAAACCAAATATGACTCACGGGCGAAGCCAGAGTTATATGACCCAATCTTTCTCGCCTAACGATAGCTCGCGTCACCTCCACACCGCATTTATCGCAGACGATACCCTTGTAACGAATGCGACGGTATTTGCCGCAATAGCATTCCCAATCTTTAGTGGGGCCGAATATGGCTTCGGAAAATAAACCCTCCTTTTCGGGCTTTTGGGTGCGATAGTTAATGGTTTCGGGCTTGATGACTTCGCCGTACGACCAACCCAAAATATCCTCGGGCGAGGCGAGGCGAATTTTAATGGCTCTAAAATCTTTTAAATTGGGTGGTATAGCAGTTTTCTGCATAAAATTTCTAATGTCTAATTTCTAATTCCTAATCAATGTCAAAGTCTTTTTTAGGCATTTGATCACTAGACCTTAGTCATTGATTAGACATTTGAGCTTTGACATTAGGCATTTAATTTGGCCTCTTCCCTCGCTTCCTGCCCAAACTCCATCATCGGCCCGACCTCCTCGCCAATCAATTCCACGTTTAAGCAAAGACCTTTCATTTCATTAACTAAAACAAAAAACGAAGCCGGAATATTGGGCGTGCGAATAGGCTCGCCTTTAATAATACTCTCGTAAGCGTGTCCCCGGCCCACCACATCATCCGATTTTATAGTTAACATTTCCTGCAAAGTGTAGGCAGCACCATAGCCTTCCAAGGCCCAAACTTCCATCTCACCAAAACGCTGGCCGCCGAACTGAGCTTTGCCACCCAAAGGCTGTTGGGTAATTAAGGAATAAGGCCCAATGGAACGCATGTGAATTTTATCTTCTACGAGGTGGTTTAACTTCATCATATAAATAACGCCCACCGTTACTTTTTGAGAAAAAGCTTCACCAGTTTTACCATCGTAAAGCATCACCTTGCCATCCTCGGGCAAACCAGCAGTTTTTAGTTCTGTTCTTATTTCTTCTTCCGTGGCCCCAGCCAAAGAAGGAGTTACCGCTCGTGTGCCCTGCGCCTTCATAGCCCAACCCAAATGGGTTTCTAGAATCTGGCCAATATTCATACGGCTAGCCACGCCCAAAGGATTTAAAATTATATCCACACTGCGACCATCGGCCATATAGGGCATTTCTTCCTCGGGCAAAATCATGGAAATAACACCTTTATTGCCATGACGACCCGCTAATTTGTCGCCCACCGAAACTTTGCGGTATTCGGCTACTTCCACTTGAATAGTTTTAATAACGCCGGCTGGTAATTTGTCGCCTTTGTCGCGCTCAAAAATTTTAATACCCACCACTCGGCCTCTTTTGCCGTGGGGTAAATGAAGCGAAGCATCTTTAACATCGCGAGCCTTCTCACCAAAAATGGCACGCAGCAATCTTTCTTCGGCCGTAAGATCGGCTTCACCCTTAGGCGAGATTTTGCCCACCAAAATATCGCCCTGACCCATCTCGGCGCCGATACGAACAATACCCTCCTCGTCTAAATCTTTTAATTTTTCTTCCGAAACATTGGGAATGTCCGGCGTAGTAATTTCCGGCCCAAGTTTAGTTTCGCGTACGTCTATGGAATAGCTTTCAATATGTATAGAAGAAAAGATATCCTGTTGGACCAATTTTTCCGAAAGAATAATAGCATCCTCAAAATTGCCTCCTCGCCAACTCATAAAAGCTACTGTTAGATTTTGGCCCAAGGCGAGAGCACCATTCTCGGTGGAAATACCATCGGCTAAAACATCACCTTTTTTAATCTTGTCACCCTTAAACACGCGGGGAAATTGGTTTAAAGAAGTATATTGATTGGAACGGACAAAGTTATGGAGATTATACTCCACAACTTCCCCACCACCTTTGGCTGACTCGATTTGAATCATCTTAAGCTCGCCACGCATTTTTTCCTTAACTGATTTTTGATATTTGACTCGGATGCGTCGGCTATCTACCGCCTCTGCCACGCCATCTTCTTCGGCCAAAATAACATAGCCGGAATCTTGCACCGCCCGCTCTTCTACGCCTGTACCCACCAGCGGCACCTGCGGTTTAACGCAGGGCACAGCTTGACGTTGCATGTTGGAACCCATTAAAGCGCGGTTAGCATCGTCGTGTTCCAAAAAGGGAATAAGCGAGGTAGCTATACTTATTATCTGTTGGGGTGAAACATCCATTAGTTCCACCCGATTACGCTCCACCAAAGTCGGCTCGGCTTGATAGCGAACCTGTACCAATTCATCACTTAAATGGCCTTCGACATCCACCTTAACTCCACCATGGGCAATATAATGATTTTCTTCGTCGAGAGCATTTAAATATTTGATCTCCTCGGTCAGTCGGCCGTTTTTAACCACACGGTAAGGTGTTTCAATAAAACCAAAATCGTTAAGACGGGCATATGAAGAAAAATATTCCACCAAACCAATATTAGGGCCTTCGGGAGTTTGAATGGGGCAGATGCGGCCGTAGTGCGAGGTGTGAACATCTCTAACTTCAAAACCAGCCCGTTCGCGCGCGAGACCTCCCGGCCCCAAAGCCGAAAGACGCCGCTTGTGTTCCAGTTCCGCCAAGGGATTAATTTGATCCATAAACTGCGAAAGCTGGGAGGAAGCAAAAAATTCCTTCACAACGGCAATAAGCGGTCGAGCATTAACAAGTTGAGCAGGCGTAATGGTATTGGCGTCCAAGGTAGACATGCGATCCTTCGCAATCCTTTCTAAGCGCGCCAAGCCCAATCTTAAGCGTTGCTGAACAAGCTCACCCATAGCCCGCACTCGGCGATTGCCCAAGTGATCAATATCGTCAGCTTTGGCGTGAGGATCGTTATTAAGTTTAATAATCTCGGAAATTATAGCCACAAGATCAGCCAAATGCAGAACTTTATCGCTGGCATTCTTGTTTAAATCTTTTTCTTTAAGCGGATTTTTTGATTTGGTGCTGTTTTCTATTTTAAGGTGATTTAACCTTTCACCCATTTTCCAACGACCCACTTCGGAAATGTCATAACGGAGAGAACCAAACATGGCGTCAATTAAACTTTTAGCGTTATCGGCGGTGGCCATATCTCCGGGTCGGATACGTTTGTAAATTTCTATGTAGGCTTCGCTCGCGCTTTTGGCGGTATCCTTGGCTAAAGTATTTTTTATATAGGAAATTTCGGGCGAGGCATCATGTCCCTCAAAAGCATTCATAATGGCCTCGTCATCAGAGAGACCAAAAATTCGAAAGAGTGATGTTACTGGCACTTTGCGTTTGCGATCAATTTTAACCGAGATCACACCGTCGTAATCCGTTTCAAATTCCAACCAAGCCCCACGGTTGGGTATAATTTTGGCTCCAAACTGATTCTTGTTTCTGGTATTTTGGACCGTAAAAAAAACACCTGAAGAGCGGATAAGCTGCGAAACAATCACCCGCTCCACTCCGTTTATAATAAAAGTGCCCCGCGAGGTCATTAAAGGAAAATCACCCAAATATATTTCCTGTTCCTTAATTTCACCAGTGCGTTTGTTTTTTAAACGCACCTTAACTCTTAAGGGCGCTTCGTAAGAAGTAAAGTGATCCTTGGATTCATCTTGAGAATATTTAGATTCGTCAAAATAATACTCCCCAAAAGATAATTCGAGGTTAGTGCCGGTGTAATCTTCTATGGGCGAGATCTCTTTAAAAAGTTCGGCGAGGCCCTTATCTAAAAACCATTTATAGGAATGAATTTGCACTTCCAATAAATTAGGCAGAGGAAAGGATTTATATTTGTATGACGAGAAGATTTTTTTCTTCATAAAAAGATAGGTCCCCTGGGTCCTATTAGATCTATTTGTGAATCAGAAGCAAAATTGGAGCTGGGGTAAGGTTTGGCCACCAATCGTCCACCCCAGGCGAATTCTTGGGTCAAACCCAGCTCAGCCGGGTCAAATCCTTAAAACTAAAAAGAAAGACACAAAAACCCCTCCCACCTTTGAGGTTTTTAAGGTGTGCCTATATTACTCTCTGCTAAATAACGCGAGAGCAGAATGATTCATTTATTATGATGTAGACTCCCACAGTTAGTGTCCTGCAGGATTGCTTGCCCCAAGAGTAATCAATACTGACAGTATATTCCAGGCCCCCAGACAAGTCAACCCCCCGTTAGAAACCCATTCTCCTTTACATGTATTTTGATATTTAATATTTAATATTTGATTTTTAATTTTGATCTAATCTACAAACACCTCCCCTGCCCCAAATGATTTGCGGTAGGCCCTGGCTTTAATAGCTTGCGTTAAACCAAGACCCAAAGAAAGACTTATAAAACTGGAACCACCATACGAAACAAAAGGCAAAGGTAAACCGGTGATAGGTAAAAATCCCAAATTGGCACCAATGTTTACGGCAAAGTGCGCACCTAAGATAATCATAAAACCGGCTATAAAAAGTTTAGAAAAATTGTCTGGCGCGGCTACCACACCGCGGTACAACCTAAAGAAAATTAAAAACCAACCCCAGAGTAAAAAAATAACGCCAGCTAAACCAAGTTCCTCGGCAATAGCTGCAAAAATAAAATCGGTTTGATATTCCGGCAAAAAACCTAATCTTATTTGCGTGCCTTGGCCAATACCCTTACCCCAAAAACCACCAGAAGCGACAGCAATCATAGATTGACGACTTTGGTAAGCCCCACCCAAAGGATCGCTTTCAGGGTAAAGAAAATTGGTTACTCTATCTTTTTGATAATCAGCCAAAACATAATTCCACATCCAACCTAGAGCTAAAACGAAAACCAAAATTAGCCACAAAAACTGGCGTGTTTTAATACCGGCGACTAAAATCATGCCGAGCCAGATTGTTCCCAAAATAATAGCCGAACCCAAATCCGGGTGCGTCAAAACCAAACCAGCTGGCAGAGCTACATAGAAACCAGAAACAAAAATATTTTTCCATTTGTGAAGTTCCACAAACCGGGCAGAGAAATATTTGGCTAGAGCCGCCACCAGAATTATTTTTACAAGCTCCACCGGTTCAAAATTAAAAATACCAAATTTGAACCAGCTGATTACACCTCGGGTTCTTTCAGCCACCACGAACAAAAGAAAAAGCGCGGCGAGGCCCGCGCTGTAAAGCATCAACATTAAAAAAGAATTTTCTTTCAGAATACGCCAATCAAAAAAACTTAAAACAATGATTAAGGTAAACCCAGCGCCGCCGAACAAAAGTTGGCGGTAAAAAAGATCGTGGTCGGAAGTGCCACCATAAAAAATTAGAAGGCCCAGTGTAAAAACTAAAACCACGCCAGCCAGTAAAACCCAGTCTAAACGTTTGAGATGAGAAAAAATAGAGTTCATAAATTCCTAATTACCAATTTCTAATTTCTAATCAAACCCTCTTCGAGAGCCTGAGGGCTCCTCAGAGCCTCGAACGGCCAATGTCTAATGACCAAAGTTTAGTTTTTAGCATTAGGCATTGGATAATTAGTCATTGATTAGATATTAGTAATTAGATATTAGACATTTCTATTTCTTGAGTGGCTTCTCTGTATCTACAAAAATCACAATCTTCGCCACTCTCTGGCAATGAATCTGCGAGCAAGCACTTATGCAAATCATCAATGACCTCCATCACCCAACCAGTTTGACCTTGGTAGGCGAGAACCGAAACATCGAACTCCAATTTGGAATCAAAGGCTTCTTTATCGGTATTACCATTTGCGTAAACAAAATAAGCCGTATCGCTCACCTTAAAACCGTTTTGCCTAAAAAGCCATTGGTAAATTTCCACTTGGCGTTTGTAACCTATTTGCCATTCGGCATCCAAATTAACCTCGCCGTCTTTGGAGGTTGATTTGTAATCCACTATCATGAATTCACCCTTGGTGTTAACCCAAACATCGTCTATTCCACCGGTTATTAAAAAGTTGGTTTCGGGATGCAAATACTGTATGCCACCGGAAAGAGCGTCGCGCCATTCGTCTATTTTGGGGTGATCCAAAGGCACGGCATCTATGTTGTAGTTTTTCATTAAGGGATGAGCCGTACCCTGAGCTCTGTGCAAGTCAAATTCTTTTTTTAAAAGTTTGTCTACGGCGCTATTTAAACTAAAAGGGTAACCCGGCGGTTGGGCTACACCCAGCCTCCGATCCAAATAAAAACAGCGTGGGCAGTTTAAAAAGAGATCAATCTTGGAACGGCTTATTCTAAATGGTTGGCGTGATTTAGGATCAAAAAGACCGCGAGATCTTTTGGGATTATAGTATTGAGACATAATCAGATTATAAATGCCAAGCGCCAAATTACAAGTACCAAACAAATTCTAAGCACTAAATTCTAAATACTAAATAGTTTGGATATTAGAATTTCGAATTTGGTATTTGTTTGTAATTTGGAATTTGTGATTTGATATTTTATACTAGCTGCTATGCGCTTTTTAATATATATTTTGATCGTAGCGGCAGCGGCTGGTTTCTTTATTTACCACCAAGAAACTTCCGAACCCATTCCTCCACTCGATTCCCTTCCCGTTTTTTCATTTGAACCAGTCACCACAACCGATTCAACAACCACGCCTTCCATCATTCCACCTCCTAAACCTGTTCCCGCCCGTTTAATCCAGCCCAAGCCAGCTGTCGATCAAAACACTCTAAGCCAAATTCAAGCCAAACTTAGTGAAACCACTCAAACAGTAAAAGATTTAGAAAAACCATTAGCGCCAGCCGAACCCAAAGTCAGATTGCCCGAAACTGAGCTCTACAACAAAGCCATCGCCCGCGTGGTTAATTTTTTCTGCCAACAGGGCGGACAGGTGCGGGTGGCTTCGGGCGTAATCATAAGCCCTCAAGGCCATATTTTAACTAACGCCCATGTGGCCGAAGGCTACGATAAAGATTTTGAATGCGCCATCCGCCAAGGCTCGCCCGCCCGCAATTTGGGCTACGCTAAAATAATTATGATGCCCCAAGCCTACACCAATGCCACAACACGTCAGGCTCAGGCCGATAACGACGTTTCTATTTGGAAGTTTTCACGGCCGGCAGGCGAAACGCCTTTGCCAGAAACATTCCCCTATTACGAAATCGACACTAAAAAATATCCAGAAGTAAATCAGATCCTTTCCACTTTCAGTTATCCTTCGGAACTTTTAGGTTACGAAACCTTGCTTAAAAACTTAAACCTCTTTGTGGCCGAGACTATAATTATGGATTTTGACCGAGACATTATACTTTCGAGCACCGGACTTTCTTCGCAGGTGGGTTCTTCTGGCGGAATTTTAATTGACATCTACACCAACCAATTTGCTGGTTTGATTTTTGGCGTTTCCAAAGATGAACAAATCAACAAACGCAAACTTTTCTCGCTTACTCCATCTTCCCTGGAACGGGTGATCCAAGCCGAAACTGGCCTATCCCTAGACAACTTCCTCAAATAACCATCATTAAGGTCCGACCTTAATTACAATAAAATATACAATATGTACAGAGAAAACTTTGCTTTTGAAAATTATTATCATATTTTTAACCGCGGTTTGGATAAAAGAAATTTATTTCTTGAAAGAAAAGACTATTCAAGGTTTATCAGATCTCTTTATTATTTCAATGATATCAATTTTTTACCTAACAACTTTGATTATGAAGAACAAATCTTGATAAACAATCCAAGCAGAAAAGAAATGGTGGAAATATTGGCTTGGTGTCTGATGCCAAATCATTTTCACTTAATACTAAGCCCTAAAATAAAAAGTGGAATCACAAAATTCATGAGACGTTTAGGTACTGGCTATACAATGTACACAAATATAAAATACAAAAGAAGTGGCCATGTGTTTCAAGGTCCATTCAAAGCTAAGCACATAAAAGACAACGAGTATCTACAACATTTAACAAGATACATCCATCTTAACCCTCTCAAACTCATAGACCCAAACTGGGAGGAGAAAGGGGTTAAAAATGTTAAGACAAGTAAAAATTTTATTATCGCTTACCCATGGTCAAGTTTAGGAGATTATCTAGGGGAAAAACGTTTCCCAGAAATTATCAATGATATTCCAGAAATCATTTTCACGAAAGATAAAAGTAAATATGGGAATTTCCTCTGGGAATGGTTAGGGAAAGGAATTCCGTTGGAATTAGATTGTATTAAATTTTAAAGAATAAAATAATATAACCTTTACAAATTATAATAAAGCTTGCAATTAAGGTCTGACCTTAATTGGCGTAGTAAAGATATACACATGTTTGGGGATAGAGGAATTAGTAGATTTATTAGGCCAGTGATAGAATTAAGTTATTGTTAAAATCTAATAAAAATAAAAAAGATGAGGGAGGAAAATAATGGGGAGCGCGACCACGCTCCCATTGGTGAAATTGCCCCCGAAGGTACTGCCGACCGATTGGAAGTTAAAGCTAAAGTCATTGAAGAAGCCCTTCAGGCCCGACAAGAAGCACTAGATAGAGACGAAAATCCAGAGACTGCTAAAGCCAAAGCGGTAGCTAAAATCACCGAGATGCTTTCGGGTGAATACGACGATCTTATAATACCAGCCAC
>CAYHXG010000007.1:0-14606 GCA_964360575.1 uncultured Candidatus Saccharibacteria bacterium
CGCTTGCGCTTCAGACAAAACAGGAAGAAGGTATCGTACTGCCACTATACGAATCTCGCCTACTAACCTTCTTTTCCTAATTCCTATTTACCAAATTACCATCTTCCCACCTATACGGCAAAAACCAAATCCTAATTGTAGAATTTGCTTTAGCCGATTTAAGCCACGAATCAAAATTCTGACCTTCTTTTTGGGAAACAATTTGTAGCAAAGCCTGCGGTTCCAAAATGCGCTCTTTAAATTTGGCGGCATCCCAACTATAAACATTCTGTAAAACCCCGGAAAGGTTAGCCGCGGTTTTAGAATTAAAACTAGCTTCAACTTCTTTTTGGGCCTTAACCAAATCTTCTTCTGCCGCCGAGGACTTTATTATTAAGTTGATAATTAAATTTTCTAGCGAATTTTTAAACAACTCTTTTTCCGAGCCTCTCTTAAAAATATTATCTAAATCGGGGCTAGAACCAGCCAAACCCTGCGCGTAAAGTCGGCGCGAAACATCGGCGTTTTCTTTAACCGTCTTGTAGCTTATAAAATCGCCATTAACCTTAGCTACAGGGAAAAGACCGTTTCTCGAAAAAGTGTAGCTGGTTAAACCTCCCACCAAAAAAACTAGAGTTAAAACTAAAATGCCAAAATGGTGTTTTTTCATTGAGGAAATATATAACTGTACCAACCCTTAACATTAAACCAGATACTGTCGGGGTTATCAAACCCGATCCGAACTCTTTTTTTAAACTTGGCCCAGAGACCATGTGAATCGGCCGCCAAAAAATTTTCCTGCGGGAAATTGTCTTCGCTTACCACCACTAACATAGATTCGCCCTGTTTTTTTAAGTTAAGTTTCGCTCGAGCCTGTTTTTCCAAAGCTTCCGGCCGAGACAAATCCGCAAGTTCCCCACGCAAAACCTCCGATTCATTCTGGGTGTTAGCAAGTTCATTTTCTAGGCTAGTGTATTCCTTATTTATGCCATACCAACGCCAAAATTCCTGTAAGCCAAGATAGACGGAGAATAAAAACACCACGGTGAGTGGCACCACCAACCACCTTTGTTTAATAAAAATAGCAAATTCCCCTCGCGACATGATAATATAATCATAACATGGAGCTCCACGACCGTAAGGGTGTGGTATCTTAGCGGAATCCTCCGAAGCCTGCTCCCTGTCTCGCCTCGCTCGCTCGGGATCCTCCCCGTATTCAGCCACAGACTAACGCCCGTGGTTTTATGCGAAGGAGGATAAACTTTACAGCCGAATTATACCCAGTAGAGCAACTTTGACTGATTAAACTTGGTTGCGCCTGCGGGGTAAAAGACAGACTGATGTAAAAATCTTTAAAAAAGGGAAGTCGCGTCGATTTAAGTTTAATAACAAAGCAACTGTCAAAGTTGTCTTACTGGGTATGATAAAATCCAAAAAAATTATTAAAGCCTTCTGGGTTGTGGCCGCTCTTTTGGTGGGCCTTTCGATGATTGTTTATTTGATCTATCCTATTTTTCTCTTTTAAAAAAACGGGTCACGGCGACGCGTGGCGTCTAAGTGACCCGTATCGCCAAGACAAGCCTGGCGAGATTTTGCCGCTCTAGGCGGCTATTTGGTTGGTGAGCCACAGAGGCTCACGAAAGTGCTGCTCTGGAGTCTTTGGGTGCGCGTCTAAGAATCTAGGCGCGCACCCTTATATCTCCATTTTCAACGGATACTCCATACAGACTCCCCTCTGTGATGGTTGCCGCGAAACGCGCTGGCTGTTTGGTGCACCAAACAGCCAGCGCAAGCTTGCCCTCATTCTAACGCAAAGAAAAAATTACCACAAGCAAGCATTAGAAATTGTCATACTCTCTTAGTGTCAGCTGGGCATTGATTTGGCGCATAGTTTCCAAAACCACCGAAACTACAATCAAAAGCGCTGTGCCACCCAAGGTGAGCGTACTGATGCCAAAAGCACGCTGAACCACAAGTGGCAAAACAGCTATCAAGCCCAAAAACAAAGCGCCCACCAAAGTTATTCTATTGACCACATTGGCAATGAAACTGGCCGTGGGCTCACCCGGCCTGATACCGGGAATAAACCCACCTTGCTTTTGCACGTTTTCCGAAATGGCTTTAGGATCGAACGTAACCGCGGTGTAAAAATACGTAAACACAGCCACCAAAAGAAAGTACATTATGCCGTATGTTAAAGATTGCTGAAAAAACGCGGCTACCGCCCGCGCCAGCGAGGCTAACCAAGCAATACTGGAACTTGCTAAAAACTGAGCAACGAGACCTGGGAAAAGTAAAATAGAAAGCGCGAAGATTATGGGAATAACACCGGCTTGGTTAACCCGCAAAGGTATGTGGCTCGAAAAACCGCCAAACATTCGCCGCCCACGTACCCTTTTAGCAAAAGCTACCGGAATATTACGTTGGCCCTCGGAAATAATAACCACGCCAGCGATCACCACCACCGCTACCGCGGTAAAAACCAAGTAGGTGAATATTTGCCCGGATTCAAAAGCTATCAAACTTTGCCCCACGGCGGTGGGTAAACTAGCAATAATACCAGCAAAAATTAAAAGTGAGGTTCCGTTACCAATACCCTTCTGGCTTATGAGTTCGCCAATCCAAACCAAAAACATGGTACCAGCGGTTACAGTGATAATTAAAGTTACAAGATCAAAAAAAGAAAACGAGGTTATTATGCCCTGACTTTTAAATAAAGAAACCGTGCCTAAAGATTGTAAAGCAGCCAGTGGCACCGTAAGCAAGCGAGAAAATTGGTTAAATTTGGCTCGGCCTTCCGAACCGGATTCCAAATACATCTCGCGCAGTTTGGGAAAAATCATGGTGAGTAACTGCATAATAATGGAAGCAGTAATATACGGACCCAAACCCAAAAGCACTACCGAAAAATTTTGCAGAGTTCCGCCTGTAAACAAGCTTACTAAACCCAAAAGTTGGTTAGAGGAAAAAAATTCCGCTAACTTGGCACGGTCTATGCCCGGCATGGGTATAGCCGAAACCAAACGAAAAACAAAAAGCATCACCAAAATAAAAAATATTTTGTTTCTTAAATCGGGAATTTTGAATATCTGTAGAAATTTATCCATGCCAATTTTATTTACGAACGAAGTGAGCAACTATAAAATTGCGCACCCCGCACATAAATTACTGTGCGGAGCACTATCTCCTTTTGACCTTATGTTGCATATTCCTGATTTCATATTATAAATTCTATTCTTTGATTTATGTGCGGGGTAAGGTTTTGCAGCCAATCGTCTAGCTCTTGGGCAAAGCTCTTATCTCCCCTCCTGCCGCCAAAATCTTACTGGCAGCTTTTCTGGAAACAGCCAAGTTTTCTAATATTAATTTCTTACTTAGAGACCCTCCATCAAGAACTTTTACTTTTGGTGAAACTCCTTTGCCCACAACTATAATCCCCTTGTTTCTTAAAGTCTTTGGCGTAACTTTTTCACCATTATTAAAATTTTTATCCAAAATGGAAAGTTCTACTGGAATATAATTTCTCTTAAAACTTTTGAAGCTAGATCCGCGGGCTTTGGGGATTTTCCTCATTAAATCTCTAACGGCTGGCCGGATCCTATGCCCTGCCCTAGATTTTTGACCCTTGGTACCACGACCCGAAGTCGTGCCGCGTTTGCCTCCGCGACCAATTCTTTTTTCATTCTTGCCTATTGTTTTCGGTTTAAGATTATGTAAATCCATTTTTTAGCTTTTAGCTTTTAGCTTTTAGCTTTTTAGAAATCTAAAAAGCTAATAAGCTAGGCAGCTAACATCCTAACTACCTAGTTGTTTTGGCCGTAATAAACTCTAATGCCTTAATAGTAGCTCTAGTATTATTTATCTTATTGCCCGACCGAGATAAAATTTTTCCGATTATATCTTTAATACCAGCGAGTTCCGAGACCACCCTCACTGCCCCACCAGCATTAATACCTCGGCCAGCCGGTGCCGGCTTTAGATAAACTATGGCTGAACCGTATTTAACCTTGGCTGAGCAAGGTATAGTGCCCTTAACAATAGGTGCCGTAATGAGATGTTTCTTGGCTTGATAAACCGCCTTAGCCACTGATTGAGCCACATCGGCCCCCTTACCCAAACCAAAACCTACCCGTCCCTTTTTATCGCCAATAACAACCGCCACCCTAAAACGAAAACGCTTGCCGCCAGCTACTACTCTGGCCACGCGCGAAACTTCAAGAACTTTCTCCTCAAACTCCTTTTTCTCCTTCAAAAAACCACCTCTAGCCCCACCCCGACCGCGATCACCTCGACCGGCTGGTCTCGTTCTAAAATTTGTTGTTGGTGCTTCCATGTTTAAAATTTAATTCCTGCCTGCCTTAAGCCTTCGGCTAAAGCTTTAACTCGACCGTGATATTTATAACCGCCTCTATCAAAAGCTATCTCGGTAAAACCTTTTTTTAAAATCTCATTGCCCAAATTCTTACCCACCTCACCGGCTTTTGTTTTTTTAGTTTCGCCTTTTTTTGATTTTAATTTAAGATCGTTAAACTGAACCAAAACTTCTTTTTTAGTATCATCTATCAATTGGGCGTAAATGTATCGGTTAGACCGAAAAACCGAAAGCCGCGGTCGCTCACCGCTACCACTTATTTTGGCCCTAACACGCCATTGACGTCTTGATCGTTGTTCTCTCTTGCTCTTCATATTATTTTGACCTGGTAAATTAAGCCGAAGTCGAAGCCTTCTTACCGGCCTTCCGCCTTATATTTTCACCCGCATAACGTATACCTTTACCTTTGTATGGTTCTGGTTTTTTTATTTCCCTGATTTTAGCTGCCGTTTCACCCACCAAAAATTTATCTAGACCGTTTATCACAATTGTATTCTTTTCCACTTTAAGATTCACACCTGTCGGTACCTTAAACTCCACTGGATGAGAAAAGCCCACATTTAAAACGAGTTTATCACCCTGAAGCTGGGCTTTAAAACCAACTCCTTCTATTTCTAATTTCTTTTCGTAACCTTCCGCAACACCTTTAACCATACCGGCAATCAAAGCTCGGGTGGTACCCCAAAATGATGCTGTGGCATCGGTTTCATCTATTAATTCCACGCTTAGATTGTTGCCGTCCTGTTTTATTTTTAAACCATTTGGCAAACTATGATTCAGTTCTCCCTTAGGCCCTTTAACCACAACCAAACCACTTCTCGTTTCCACCGAGACTTTCTCCGGTAATTCAATTATTTTCTTACCTATCCTAGACATAATATTATGAAATTTCACACAAAACCTCCCCACCTAATTTATTCTTTTTGGCCTCCACGTCCGTCATAACTCCTTTAGAAGTAGAAATTATTCTTGTCCCATCGCGACCCTTAGGAAAAATTTTGTTGTAGCCTATATAAATCCTCTGACCCGGCTTGGAAACACGCTTAACATCGGCAATGGCCGGAAACGAATTAACATATTTTAACTTTAGTTCTAATTTGCGACCGGTTATGGTTCGGCCTTTTTTTTCGTAATCAAGTATAAAACCGGCCTGCTTTAAAGTCTGAGCAATATCTTGCTTTATTTTAGAAAAAGGCATAGCCACCGTTTCTTTTTTAACGGCTCCAGCGTTCTTGATTCTAGTTAACATGTCTGATATTGGGTCCATAAACTTTTCGCTAACCCCGCTACTCTTATGTTTATAAGCGTTTCGGAACTAGCAAGTTATTTAAATAGATATATTCTATAATCCAGTTACTAATTGATTATCAAAAGAGTAACGGGGTTCGCGATAACTACCATGATGCTTTTTTAATTCCCGGAATTTCACCTTTATAAGCCAGCTCCCTAAAACAAATACGACAGGTCCCAAAGTCTCTCATATAAGCCCTCTTGCGCCCGCATTTCCAGCATCTATTAAGCTTTCTCGTGGAAAACTTTGGCTTCTTTTTGGCTCTAGCAATAACTGATAATTTAGGCATTTTATTTGTTGGTCTTTTTTTCAAACGGGAAACCTAATGTTCTAAAAAATTCCAAACTGTTCGCCCGATCAGAATTAAAAACCGTCACCGTAAATTCCAAACTAAAAGAATTAGCTGCATCAGCCGAAGCCTCCGGAAAAACTGTGTGATCTTTAATACCCACATTCAGATTACCACCTGCATCCACAGAACTTTCTTTCACTCCTCTAAAATCGCGGGTTCTGGGTAAAGCCACCTTAATTAATCCCTCCAAAAAATCGTACATCTTGGGGCCATGTAAAGTGACTTTAAGACCGATAGGCATACCTATTCTGGTTTTGAAAGAGGCTATGGCTTTTTTAGCTTGAGTCACCACAGGCTTTTGACCCGTGATACGACCTAGCTCATCCGAAACCCGTTTTATAATATCCTCCGGTTTGGCACTAGCCACCACGGCGCGTCCCAAGCCAACGTTAACCACAATCTTATTAATTCTGGGTAACGCCCAAACATTGGCTATTTTTAGCCTTTCTTGTAGCCCCTTGGCTTCTTTTTTAATTTTATCTTTTAGGCCACTCATGTTATAACGCTTGCTGACATTTTTTGCAAATCCTTGTTTTTGCTGTTTCATTTACCAAGAAACCGACTCTGGTAATTTTATGGCAGTGCGGACAAACCAGTCTCAAAGCCGAAATTGAAACCGGTTTTGGCACAAGAATAACTTCGCCTTTTTTATCGGCTTGGCGCGGTTTAGCATGTTTCTTAAACAAGTTTAAACCCTCCACCAAGAACTTAAACTCTTGGGGAAAAACTTTTATTATCTTGCCGGTCTTACCCTTGTCTTTACCGGCAATTATTTTCACTTCATCTCCTTTTTTTATTTTCATGATAATTATAGGTCCTATAGGACCAATTGGACCTATACCACTTCCTCCGCCAGTGAAATTATTTTATCAAAACCTTTCTCTTTTAATTCCCTAGGGATCGGTCCAAAAATTCGCCCGCCCCGCGGCTCCTTGCCCTCAACCATAACTACAGCGTTCTCTCCAAAACGAAGATAGGTGCCGTCTTTGCGCTTGAATTCTTTTTTCTGACGAACCACTACCGCCTTAGCCACTTCTTTTTTCTTAACAGTCTTTCTGGGTTCAGCTTCTTTGACTGTAACCACAATAATGTCTCCAATTCGGGCATAGCGACGGCTGGTTCCACCCAAAACCATAATACACTGTACCAGTCTGGCTCCAGTGTTATCGGCTACATTTAGCATTGAACGTAATTGGATCATAATATTTTACTTATTCTCACTCTAAATTATCCACATTAGTTTTCCTGATTATTTCTTTAACGATCCAGTTCTTATTTTTAGAAATAGGTCGAGATTCTTCAATCGTAACTATGTCCCCCAAATTTAAAACCGAGCCCTCGTAATGAGCCTGATATCTTTTGGTTGTTTTAATCCTTTTTTTATATTTAGGATGAGCTTTAAGAGTGGCTACAGCCACAACTATTGTCTTTTGCATCTTATTGCTCACCACCTCTCCTTTTAATATTCTCTTAGGCATTTTTTTCTTTTAATACTGTTAACAAAACCGCTATATTTTTTTTTATATTCTTAAACTCGCTCACTTTTTTAAACTGCGAACCCGCTAGCTTAAAATTAAGATCACCCAGCTTAACCCTTTCATCTTTAAGAGTCTTTTCCAATTCTTCACGATTTTTCAGCCTTAGTTCTTTAGCTTTAAACATAAAATTATTTGATGGCACTAATAATTCTCGTCTTAACGGGAAGTTTGTGCGCTGCCAGCCTTAAGGCTTCTTCAGCGATATCTTTGGCTAGGCCGTCAATTTCAAAAATAACGTGACCGGGCTTTAACGGAAAAACAAAATGATCCACCGCACCCTTGCCACCACCCATACCCACCTCCGAACCCTTCTTGGTTACCGGTTTTGAAGGAAAAACCCGAATCCAAATTTTTCCACCGCGTTGGAGGTAATGAGTCATAGCGCGCCGAGCTGCTTCCAGTTGCCGCGAGGTTAGCCAGTGAGCTTCCAACGATTTTAAACCAAAACTGCCAAAATCCAATTTATTGCCGCGCCAAGCCACCCCGCGGGTGCGGCCTCTCTGCCACTTTCTATGTTTAACTCTTTTAGGTAGTAACATGGGTCTTATAGGACCTATAGGTCCTATTGGTCTTATTCATTGTCGGAAAACTTCTCCCCTTTATATAGCCAAACCTTAACACCAATGGTCCCGTAAGTGGTTTTGGCCTCT
The DNA here is from genome assembly GCA_964360575.1 of uncultured Candidatus Saccharibacteria bacterium. Taxonomy (GTDB): domain Bacteria; phylum Patescibacteriota; class Minisyncoccia; order JACQLN01; family JACQLN01; genus JACQLN01. Next base: position 8,183 of record CAYHXG010000007.1, read on the forward strand.
TCGAGGGCGTAATCTATGTCTGCCCTAAGATTTTGCAATGGAATTGCACCTTTAGTCAACCTCTCGCTTCGAGCAATGTCGGCTCCACCCAATATGCCGGCTAACATAATTTTTACGCCTTTTATACCCGACTCATTGGAGACCTTTTCTATTGTCTGTTTCATAACCCGACGAAACGGCATTCTTTTTTCCAACTGTTCAGCTATATTTTTTGCTACTAAGCGCGCGTAAGTTTCTGGTTTTTTAATTTCTTCTATTTCAAGTTTTATAGTGCGATCAAACTTGGAATTTCTTTTAGCCGATATGGCAGCGAGCACTCGGCGCAGGCCTTGCTGTAATTCATCAAGACCCTTGCCACCTCGGCCAATTATGATACCGGGTCGGGCTGATCTTATGACTATGGAAATCGAATTACCTGATCTTGTTATATCGATACTTTCTACTGAAGCCTTAGCCAGTTTCTCATTGAGCCATTTTCTCACGACAAAATCTTCCTCCAAAAATTCTTTGCGGTTTTTCTCATTAAACCATCTAGAACTCCAATCTTTTTGTATACCTAGTCTAAAAGCTAGTGGATTTATTTTATGACCCATCCTGCGTTCCTCGCTTCGCTTGGAGCTACGGCTGGCAAGCCATTTTGTTAAGGGCATCTATCACCACTATGGGCGAAGGATGTCCTTCCGTAGCCCTTCGGTCTGAGACCTCAGGGTCGAAGACTTTAGCGAAGGAGGACTATATTAATTTTTACACTGACTTTCTTTGAAATATTCTTCTAACAAAATTCGGACCTTGCCTTTGTGTTTTTCGTTTGTCTTGTTTGAACGGAATATTCTTATTTTCCTCCTTTGCTTTATCAGTTTCAGCATTATCTAAAACAATCGTATCGGATTCGGTAACATCTTTTGCCTCTTCTCTCTGCTTTTTAATATCGCCTTTCGCCCTTTGGCCTTCCAAAACTAAAGTTATGTGTGAGGTCTTTCTCTTAAGCGGCGAAACTCGGCCCCGTGAACCTGGTCTAAAGCGGCTAAAAACCGGACCACCGTCCACTTTAAATTCCGATATTTTAAGACTGTTTGTGTCCAAAGAAAAATTATTTTCGGCATTGGCTACGGCCGAATTTATCAATTTAGACAAAGGTCGCGCGGCCATATTGGGTATAAACCTAAGTTGGTTTAACGCATCCTTAGGATTCATTTTTTTAACCACGCCAACCACCGCCCTAACTTTTCTAGGGCTAATATGCAAGTAATTTAATTTGGCCGAAACCTTCATATTTTTCTAATTTCCTAACTCCTATTTTTTGGTCTCCGTCTGCGTTTTCTCCGTCTGGGCTTTAGTCGTCTCCGCAACTTTTTGTTGAGCTTCTATTTCTCTCTGCATTTTACCGCCATGGCGCACAAATTTTCTTGTTAAGGAAAACTCGCCCAATTTATGCCCAACCATTTCCTCCATAACATAAACAGGAATATGTATTTTGCCGTTATGAACACCTATAGTAAAACCAACCATTTCTGGTGTAATAGTGGAAGCCCGCGACCAAGTCTTAACAGTTTCTTTAGAGCCAGGTCTTAATGCCTTTATTTTCTTTAGTAATTTTTCGTCCACAAATGGACCCTTTTTTAAACTTCGCGACATAGTAGTTATTTTCTTCTTTGAACTATAAACACATTAGAGCGATTTTTTCGTTTTCTGGTTTTAACACCCCTAATGCCCCCACCCCAATAGTTTTTAGACCTTTTAAGCCCCCTAGGTTGCCGACCTTCACCGCCACCGTGCGGGTGATCCACAGGATTCATAGCTGAGCCACGCACTGTCGGTCTAATACCTAAATGACGCTGTCGGCCGGCTTTGCCAATTACCACCATCTTATTCTCCGGATTAGAAACAGAACCAAAGGAAGCTGAACAGCTTTCCAAAACCTTTCTAATTTCTCCCGAAGGCAACTGTAGACTAACATAACCACCCTCCCGCGCCATAATCTTTACGGATGTACCAGCCGAACGTCCTAACTTGCCACCCTGGCCAGGGTTCAACTCCACATTATACACAAAAGTACCCACCGGAATATCTTTTAATTCGAAACGGTGTCCTGTTTTTAATTCGCCACTATTTCTGTGAACATTAATTTCATCACCAACTTTAAGATTCTGCGGTGCAATTACATAAGCCCGTTCTCCACTCTTATAAAGCACTCGGGCAATAAAACCGGTTCTATAGGGATCATACTCAATAGCTTCTATCCGCCCGGGCATATTGGCCACGGCTTGTTTAAAATCGATCAAGCGGTAAGATTTTTTAGCCCCTCCACCCTGATGCCTCACCGTTATTCTACCTGTGCTGTTGCGTCCGCTCTTTGATTTCAATTTCACAACAAGCGCTTTTAATGGCTCCTTAGTCGTAATAAACTTACGGTATTCAATACCGCTCATGTGTCTCACCGCTGGTGATGTAGGCTTGTAGAATTTCATATACTATTTCGGTAAAACCTCTATCTTCTGCCCGGCCGCTAACTTAACTAAAGCTTTCTTAAAACCGGTTCTATAACCAACCCGGCCTCTAAAAATTTTGCGTTTTGGTTTCGACACAATCATATTTACTCTAACCACTTTAACATTGTATTTCTTTTCTATTTCTTTCTTCACACCTAACTTGTTAGCATCATCAGTTACTGTAAAAACATATTCACCCCGATTTTCCAAACTCAAAGCCTTTTCCGAAACCACGGGCCGCTTTAATAACCCTAAAGAATCCGAGATTCTGATCGAATTATTGATCTTGCCCCCAACTGCTGCCTCGCCTTTTCTATTTTTCTTTTTATTTAAACCAAACATAAAATTACTTTAACTTTTCTAGGGCTGCTTTTGTAAAAATAATCTTCTTGGCCTTAAGCACGTTTAAAAAACTTAAATTGTCGGTCGAATTAACTGCAATATCTAAATTACGGCTGGCTCGTAAAACGATACGGTCATTCCCGGGTAAAACCAGGAGCATTTTTCTGGAATCACCGCCAGAAATCTTATCGGCTAAAATTTTAAAATCTTTTGTTTTTCGTCCCGCAAAATCAAAACCTGCCACTATCCTAATTTGATTATTTTTAAACTTGGAACTCAACACGGTCTTTAAAGCTTTTTTCATCATAACTGTGTTTATTTTCTTAGTGTAGCTTTTGTCTTTTCTGGGACCATGGGCCACGCCACCGCCTACCCAGATGGGCGACCTGCGCGAGCCGTGTCGAGCCCGACCGGTACCTTTCTGCCGCCAGGGTTTTTTGCCGGTGCCGCTTACATCCGACCTATCCTTAGTGTGAGCCACTGGTTTTCTCCGATTAGCCAAAACACTCGTCCTTATTTGATGAACCAAATCTAGATTTTTAGGCAAACCAAAAACTCCCTCGGGTAATTCTACCGTTCCGATTTCCGATCCTTGCTGATTGTATAATTTGGTTTGCATGTCTCTCTAAATCCGAAAATCTAAATCACAAATTATAAACAGTTTGGGATTTGGAATTTTGATCATTATAATTTGTTTCGAATTTCGTGCTTCGCATTTCGGATTTATTTGTAATTTGCTTGCCACTCATAGCTTTAGCGGAGTGTGGGGATTTGTTATTTGGAATTTTATGTCCTTATTTCCACCATCGTCCCCCTTTTCCCCGGCACTGCGCCTTTTAAGGCTATGACCTTTCTTTCCGCATCAACTTTTACCACTTCAATATTTTTAACACTGACTCTGTTGCCACCCATGCGACCCGCCATTCTTTTGCCTTTTAAAACTCGCTGGGGAAATCGGCCGCCGATAGAGCCCGGCTTTCGCAAAACATCTCGATGACCATGCGAAGCCGGTCCACCCTTGAAACCATGTCTTTTAACCACCCCTTGAAAACCCCGGCCTATGGCTTTAGAGCTAACCTTCACTAAATCTCCAACGGCAAAATTAGAAACCGCGAGCTTACCACCTATTTCATAGCTCGCGGTGTCGTCTATTCTAAATTCTCTAACAATTCTAAAATTACCTAGATTTTTAAAATGACCCTTTAGCGCTTTGGATAATTTTTTCTCATTTTTAGAACCAGAACCTATCTGGATCGCGCTGTAACCATCTTTCTCCACAGTTTTTACTTGCACCACCACCGCATCATCCGCTCCAACCAAAGTCACCGGGGTTATTTCGCCCTTGTCGTTTAAAACCTGTGTCATACCTAATTTTTCTCCAATAATATACTTCATACTTCACACAAAAAGCCGGGCGATCCCGGCCTTTCAACTTAAGTGTCGAACTATATCGGGTCTACCTTTTGTTTCTAAATAAAAAATTAAAAATAAAATATAAAAACTTTTGCTATTTGATTTTATATTACATTTTTATTTCAATATCCACTCCAGCCGGCAAATTCAAATTCATTAAAGCGTCAATAATTTTGGGTGTGGGATTTAAAATATCAATCAAGCGCTTGTGCGAACGCATCTCAAACTGTTCCCTTGAATCCTTATGCACAAACGTTGATCGATTAACTGTATACCTATGAATTTCGGTAGGTAGAGGCACTGGACCAACTATCTCGGCACCACTGCGTAAAGCAATATCAACTATCTGACGGCAAGATGTATCTATAATCTTGCTGTCGTAAGCTTTGATCTTTATGCGCAGCCTCTGCTTCGCCTCCTCAACTTTCTTAACAGGAGTTCCTTCTAAACGTGCGCTTGCTTTCTTTGTTGTCGTAGCCATTTTATTACCCAAAGTACTAACTCACTACAGAGGCGATTACTTTATGATTTTGGTAACCGCACCCGCACCCACAGTTTTACCTCCCTCTCTTATAGCAAACCTCTGCTTTTCTTCCAAGGCGACGGGAGCAATCAGTTTAACTGCTAGCTTAACTGTATCGCCCGGCATAACCATTTCGGTGCCTTCGGGTAAAATCACTTCCCCGGTAACATCGGTGGTTCGCACATAAAACTGAGGTTTGTAACCTTTAAGGAAGGGGGTATGACGACCACCTTCTTCTTTGTTCAAAACGTAAATCTCGGCTTCAAAATCGGTATGAGGCGTAATAGAGCCGGGTTTAGACAACACCTGACCGCGTTCAACATCTTCCTTCTTAGTACCGCGCAAAAGTACGCCGGCATTATCGCCCGCCTGACCTTCATCCAAAGAACGGTTAAACATTTCGATACCGGTAATAACTGTTTTTTGGGTGGGCCGCAAACCTACAATTTCTATTTCCTCGTTAACTTTAACCCGACCCCGCTCAATTCTACCGGTCACTACCGTGCCACGGCCTTCTATGGAAAAAATGTCTTCTATAGGCATCAAAAAGGGTTTATCGGATTCCCTTTTGGGTTCGGGAATAAAGTCATCCATGGCCTTTACCAATTCTATTATTGGTTTTGCGGTCTCGTCGTCGGCCGATTTAGCCTCCAAAGCTTTCAAAGCCGAACCTTTGATTATGGGGGTGGTATCACCCGGATATTCGTATTTTTTTAGAAGTTCTCTTATTTCTGCTTCAACCAAATCCACCAATTCCGGATCATCCACTTGATCCACCTTATTTAAGAAAACAATAACCGCAGGCACACCCACCTGGCGCGCCAAAAGAATGTGCTCTCGGGTTTGAGGCATAGGACCGTCGGCGGCGGAAACCACTAAAACCGCGCCGTCCATCTGGGCGGCACCGGTAATCATGTTCTTAATATAGTCCGCGTGTCCCGGAGCATCAATGTGAGCGTAGTGACGCTTTTCGGATTCGTATTCGGAATGGTGGAGAGCTATGGTAATGCCACGGGCTTTTTCTTCGGGCGCGTTGTCGATATCATCCACTTTCTCTAAACGTTTAACCAAGCCCTTCATATTAAGGACATGCAAAATAGCGGCGGTTAATGTGGTTTTGCCATGGTCAACGTGTCCGATGGTGCCGACGTTGACGTGCGGCTTAGTGCGATCAAATTTCTCTGCCATATTTTTCTAAAATTTAACTTGTTAAACTTTAGCTAAAAATATGAGCATCCGCCGAGGTCCCGAGTCAAACGAGGGACGAAGGCGGAAGCCATACCTCTAACTATTTTCTTTTAATTTATTGAACAACCCACAAAATTTGAGCGGGGAGCCATTCCTTAATTTATTTAAGCGATAAAAAGACAAGACAAAAACCACTATCTTGTCAGGCCAATCCCTAGTAAATTCTAACTAAATAATCGCCCTACCATTGTAATATACCGCCCCTAGGCGGGTCAATAGCGCTTTGCTGGGATTATACCTCTACCAAGCCTAAGCTGATTTCTAAGGCCCGATCAACATTCGCCATCAACTCCTCATCTAGAACACCTAACCTTTTTATCAACCGTTGCTTATCAATAGTTTTGATTTGGCTTAACAAAACCACCGAATCTATTTTTAGACCGCTTTCTGATTTCTTAATAATAACATT
>CAYHXG010000008.1:0-10505 GCA_964360575.1 uncultured Candidatus Saccharibacteria bacterium
TTAAAAACAGTTCTCTCACATATTCTTTTTCTTTTTTATCAGTGTTAATTTCTCTTGACTCGCCAGTATCATTATGCCAATTAAGGTCTGACCTTAAATACGATGCTTTGGGTGGGTGTGTCAACTCTTCTTTAAGATCAGGTCGGATTTCACCAATAAACTGGCTAGGCACTTGTTCACGGCCTTCGGCCGAGACAGTGGAGTAGGTTATGAACACGTTTTTTCTGGCTCGGGTCAAAGCCATATAAAACAACCGGCGCTCGTCCTCGTTCTTTTCCAGTTTGGAAGAATCAAAACTGGTTTTAATCGGCAGGTCAAAATGTTTAATATTTTTCTTATTGCCCCAGTGGCCGTTGTAGGTGCCAACTATAAAAACATAATCAAACTCCAAACCTTTGGCTTTGTGCGCGGTCATTAACCTAACCACTCCAGTCTGCGAAACAATTTTAGAACGCAGAGGCAGATTATGCTCTTTTAAAATTTCTAGATGGTTTAAGTAGCGATATAAATTGTAACTGTGATCGGCGGTAGCAAGTTTTTTAATTTCTCCAAAAACAGTATGGAGTTTACTCAACTTTTCGCGGTAATCCGGCCGAGCCAGTATGTTTTTTAAAAAACCAGATTCGTTTATAACGGTTTCAAAAAATCTGGGTAGGGTAGTGTTGTAGCTCAATTTTTTCCAAGCGCCCAGTTTTTTTAGTATATCGAGCTTTAAGCTCGCCACATCTTGATTTGATAGTTTATAAAGCGTAAGCGGATCAACATTTAAAAAATCAAGATGCAAGGCCTTGATTAAGTGTTCATCGTTGCCAAAGTTTTCTATGGTGGCCAAAAGAATATTTAACTTTTTAATTTCCATATCCTCCAACACATTCTCGTCTGACTCCACGACATGAGCTAGGGATTCTCTTGTTAAAAAATCAGAAAGCGACAAAGCGTCTTTGTTTTCGCGGTACAAAAGAGCAATTTCGTGGGGTGGTGTTTTTTGTTTAACTAACTCCTTTATTTTTTTGGCTACAAAAAGATGTTCAGTTTCAGGGTTATTAAAAGAAGCAATCTTAATAGACCTTTCAGCCAGGTCAGACCTTGCTGCTGTTAGGCGTGTTAGGGCCAGTACAGCTTTATTTTTTTCTATTAAGCTATGTGAAGCATCCAAGATATGCTGTTGGGAGCGGTAGTTTTGTTTTAAATTGATCAGTTTTACTCTTGGGAATTTGTTTTTAAAATATATAAAGTTTTCCAAACTGGCGCCCTGAAAACGGAAAATAGCTTGTTTTTCGTCGCCCACCACAAAAAGATTGGGGTTTTTGTCGTAGTTTGCTAAAAGTTCTAATGCTTTATTTTGCGCGCCATTGGTGTCTTGGTGTTCGTCCACCAAAATATATTGGTATTTTTCCTGCAGATCCAGCAAAAAATCTTTATTTTCTTTTAGCGTTTTTACCGTTTCTAAAATCATATCTTCAAAATCGTAGAATCTATTGGCGGCAAGTGCTTGTTGATATTTTTTGTAAACTAAGGCGAGTTCCAAATTTTTGGGTGAATCGGCCAGTTTTTTAAAATCGCTTGAATCAACGGCTTCGTTTTTTAACTGGCGGATGCTTTTTAAAATTTCGGCGGCATAATAATATTTACGGCCAAAAGGTTTTAAAAATTTTAAGTTTGATTTATCGATAATGTTTCTTACGATGCTAATTTGATCGACCGCGCTCGCTGCAACCGAACCAATTACTTTTGGAAACCTATCGGGGTATTCTTGTATCAACTTATTACAAAAACCATGAAAGGTATGGATGTTAACATAATAGGCGGGCGTGCCAATTAAATTTACCAACCTCCGGCGCATATTGGCCGCGGCGGCTTCGGTAAAAGTGAGTGCCAAAATATTTTCGGGGCTAGCGTCGGTTTTTAGTAAAATATTGGCAATACGCAGGGTCAAAATTTGAGTTTTACCCGTGCCCGGGCCGGCCACCACCATCACCGGGCCGTCTATGGTCTCTACGGCGAGACGCTGTTCCGGATTAAGAGAATCATATTGTTTTTTTAGGTTGACCGGCATCATTTCACCATTTAATCATCTTTAATTGTCTGTTACAATCGGAATCGGTTTTGAAAATTATCTTAGGCTCAAAAAGTTTGTGCAGCTTTTTTTGGTTTGGCCCAAAAACCTAAAGTCCCGTTTCAATAAGTTCACTCGTCACCAGGCCGCGAACGCACCTTAATTGCCATCAAGTTTTAATGGATGTCTGGAATAAAATAAATTGATAGGTTGAATAGGTTTTTAAAATGTTTACGGATTTTTATTCTTAACATATTTCTTACGATCGTAAAAAACTTGTTAAGATAAGAAGAAGGAGAAAGAAGGGATCGGAATAAGGTAAATTATAAATTTGAGGCATTTTAACAATATTTCTGGACTTGTGTTACAATCTAGTCAAATGGACTCAAAAACCGTAATTGTTTTAGGTAGGTCTGGCTCTGGCAAGGGCACGCAGGCTGAGCTGTTAAAAAAGCTGTTGGACCCGTGCCTTTACATTTACGCCGGCGATCTTTTTAGAGAATTATCCGAAGCCGACACATTGGCCGGCAAAAAAGTTAAAGAGCTTTTGGCTTCGGGCGGTTTGCCGCCCGAATGGATCGCCGCTTTTTTGTGGCAGAAAGAACTTGTTTACGGAGTGCGCGGCGCCGAAAATATTATTATAGATGGCTCGCCTCGCCGTTTGGACGAAGCTCAAGAACTCAACGAAGTTTTAACTTGGTTGGGTCGCTTCAATATTAAAGCCATATTGGTGGATATTACCGAAGACGAAGCCGTTAAGCGTTTGCTTAAACGTGGCCGAGCTGATGATTCCGAAGAATCCATAAGAGAACGCTTGCATTGGTTTAATACCGAAGCCGCGCCGGCGGTTGAGTATTATGAAAAATCTGGTAGATTGATTAGGGTTGATGGTATGGGTAGTGTGGAGGAAATCCACGAACGAATAAAGAAGGAATTAGGAATTAAGAATTAGGCCTGTTGTGATACATATAAAATCACTTCAAGAAATAGAAACCATGCGCCAAGGAGGCAATATCCTGGCGCGTGTTTTACAAGAACTCGCCGCCGAGGTTAAAGCCGGTGTTAGTTTGAGGCACCTAGATAATCTCGCGGAAAAATTGGTTATAGGTTACAATGCCAAGCCTTCGTTCAAGGGTTACAAACCGACTGGCGCCAAAAAGGCGTATCCGGCGAGTTTGTGTGTATCTTTAAATTATGAAGTGGTGCATGGCGTGCCCGATGATCGTGTTTTAAAAAATGGCGATGTTGTAAGCTTGGATCTTGGTGTTTTATATAACGGTTATCATACCGATAGCGCTGTTACCTTAAGTTTGGGTCAAGTGCCGGATCAAGTTCAAAAACTAATTTTGGTTACTGAAAGTGCGTTGGATTTAGCCATAAGCCAAGTTAAGCCGGGTGTTTATTGGGGTGATATTGCTTTTGAAATTCAGCATCATGTGGAATTGTCCGGTTTTTCGGTGGTGCGGGAACTTACCGGTCATGGCGTGGGGCGCAATCTGCAGGAAGATCCGTATTTGCCCAATTATGGCCGAAAGGGTGATGAACCATTGCTAAAGGAAGGTATGGTTTTGGCTATAGAACCAATGGTAGTGGTTGGTCGGCCCGAAGTAGAATTGGGGCCAGACGGTTTTGTATATCAAACTAAAGATAAAAGTTTAGCTGCGCATTCTGAGCATACTGTAGTGGTCACGGCCAAGGGCGCAGAGATATTAACAAGATAGATTCTAGATATATTAAGAATGTTTTTAGACATCGGAGCGGGGATTTTAATTGCTATATTATCATCAAGAATTTTTGGGGTGGATCTGTCCCACCTTACTGTTTTGGTTGGGGTAGGCTTTTCTTTGTTACCGGATCTTGATGTTTTTGTGGAATTAGCCAAGCGTGGGCGCATAGGCGGGCGGGTGCAAGGCCATCATCGCGAACTGACTCATTTTCCATTAACTTTTGTACCCTTGGCCATTTTGATTCTTATTTATTTTGGGGAACTATGGACGACGCTGTTTTCTTTGGCCGTACTTGTTCATTTTCTACACGATAGTATTGGTATGGGCTGGGGTATCATGTGGTTGTGGCCGTTTTCTAACAAATCTTATAAATTTTTTTCCAATAAAGAAGGGGGCTTTTCCAAGCGGTTTCTGGTTTCGTGGACTCCGGCCGAACTAAAAACAGTTATACACAACCACGGCGATGATCACTGGTTTAAAAATTATTATTTAAAACTCCATCCCATTGCGGTATTTGAATTTTTGGTTTTTATTTTTTCGTTGGCAATTTTATATACAATCATATGAATTATTTGGGCATAGATTATGGTGAAAAAAGGATTGGTTTGGCCAAGGCCGATAGTTTGCTTAAAATCGCTACGCCTTTTAAAACCATTTTAAACGAGTCAGGCATATTAAATGAGCTCGCTCATATTGTTAACACCGAGGTTATAGAAAAAATTATTGTGGGTGTGCCGGTTAGTTTTAGCGGTGGCCAAAATGAGTTTGCCCAAAAAATAATTGAATTTGCCGAGGATGTAGAAGCCCGAACCGATATTCCGGTGGAAACCGTGAATGAGATTTTTAGTTCTAAAATGGCGTCAGAAAATTCCAAAAAAGTGGATGAATCCTCGGCGGCCTTGATCTTGCAAACCTACCTTGACCGCGTAAGACAACCTTGACCATTAAATCTATCGCCGAATATTTGCGTGTATCTTTTGATAGTATCAATAGTATAAGATTGGAGTGAACTTCACTCACACTAGGTTTAATGAATGAGGCGATAGTCAAGGTTGCTCTACGCGGTTGACCAAGATTAACGAAACATTGTAAGATAAAAGAACAAGTTTTGTTCTCTAATAATTTATAAACAAGGAGGTATCCCATGCGACTCACCGATAGACAGCAGTCATGCGCCATTCTCGCTCTTTGGTTGGGGATCATTGTCTTTTCGTATCTCAAGTGGGGTGTGCCTTGGGGTTTGGTGATTGGTCTATGGCCAGGTTCTTTTTTCTCACTGGTTCTCGTTTTTACCGCAGATTATTTCCGGTACAGGAATTATTATCTGGGGCACAGGAATATTTTACCCGAACTATAAGCGATTCCCAATCCATATAAAGGAGTATGCTTATGATAATCATGGCTTTTGTTTCCGTCGTGCTTGTTTTTGTCGGCTACATAGTTTTTGAAACGGTATTATGTGTGCCGGATCTTAATAAGGAGGAGTTTGCATCTAAATGAGATTAATCATACGGTTTCGCGAAAAAGCGCGAAGCCGTTTTTTTATCCAGCATAAAATGATAAAATTAAAACAATATGAACCCATATCTATCTTTACTTATTCCCGCTTACAACGAAGAGAAAAGAATCGGCAAGACTTTGCAAAGGATCAGAGAATATTTATCGTCGCAAAATTATACTTATGAGGTGTTGGTAGTGGTTGATGGCGCTCGCGATGGCACGGCCGAAGTGGTAAAAAATATAGCGCGGGACTGGCCGCAATTAAAAATTATCGATAATAAAACAAACCACGGCAAAGGTTTTGTGGTGCGTCAGGGTATGCTCGCGGCTAAGGGCGAATATGTAGTTTTTACCGATGCCGATAATTCTACAGACGTGGGACACTTGGAAAAACTTTTAGCCAAGTTTAAAGAGGGTTTTGATGTAGTAATAGGCAGCCGCGATTACCGCGATGTCGTGGGTGCCACCCAAGCCATACCCCAATCGGCTTTTAAAAGGCTACTGGGTGATTTGGGTAATTTGTTTATTCAACTTTTGGTGGTGCCCGGTATTTGGGATACCCAAGCTGGCTTTAAAGGTTTTTCGGCCGCGGCGGCTAAAAAGATTTTTTCCAAGGTTACGGTTAACCGCTGGGGTTTCGATATAGAAGTGCTGGCGCTCGCTCGGCATTTTAAATTCAAAATCGGTATTATATCTTTATATTGGGAAAACGATGCCGAGAGTCATGTAAAACTTTCAGCTTACTTTGGCGTGCTAAGAGACACGGTTAAAGTTAGGTTAAATTTAATACTTGGTAAATATGGCCAATGAAAAATCGGAGTTGCGCCAAGATCCAGTAAGCGGTGATTGGATCATAATTTCCACTGGCCGAGCCAAAAGGCCGGAAGCTTTTAGATCCCGTAATTTGGCGGCCGAAGAAACACCACTCAATCTTTGCCCCTTTGAAGACCCGAAAGCTCACGGCAATGAAATTGTAAAAGATTATGCCTCGGGCATAAAAGTTGTTAACAATAAATATCCCATAGTTAAGGGTAGTGTTTGCAATTTAGAAAAAAGAGTTGGGCCGTATTTGGTTAGAGAAGTGGCGGGTTATCATGAGGTGGTAATTTTTAAAGATCACCGCCAGAGTTTAGGCGAGCTGAGTGTGGGCGAAGTTAATCAGATTGTTGCGGTTTACCGCGAAAGATATCAAGAATTAAAAAATAAAGAATGCGCTGATTATATTTTAATAATGCATAATTACGGCCGCGAGGCTGGGGCTTCAATATCCCATCCGCACTCACAGATTCTGGTTTTACCCTTTGTGCCTTCGGATATTGAGCGGAGTTTGGCTGGTTCAAAAAGATATTATGGTGAACGAAAGCGCTGTGTGCACTGTGATATGGTGGAATGGGAGCTTAAGGAAAAACGCAGGGTAATTTTTGAGAACGATAATTTTGTGGCGCTGGTACCCTATGTCCCCAGGTTTTCTCACGAAACAAGGATTTTTCCCAAAACCCATCAAGCGTATTTTGAAGAATCAAACGAGGCTGGTCTTAAAGATTTAGCCGAAGTACTTAAAGTAACGCTGGCTAAAATCTATAACGGTTTAAACAATCCCGCTTATAATTTTTTTATACACACTCCGCCGGCCGACAGGAGCGAGGATTACGATTATTATCATTGGCACTTAGAAATAAACCCCAGAATAAACACTTGGGGCGGTTTTGAACTGGGTACGGGCGGAGAAGTCATAGATACCGATCCCGATGAAGCCGCGGAATATCTACGGAAAACTAGGGTATAGCCAATAGGGTATAGGGTTTGGTTCCATAACGTGTATATGATTGAATCGTATAAGCAATTAAATGTTTGGCAGAAAAGTTTAGTGGCTAAACCCTAATGGCTAAATTAATAGTCGGTAATTGGAAATTAAATCCGTCTGGTATGAATGAGGCAGTGGCGTTGGCTGCGGGAGTTTCGCATGCCATGAAAACTTCAGATTACGATAGGGTGGTTATTTTGCCGCCGTTTATTTTTTTGGAAGAACTAGTTAAAAAATTTAAACATATTAAATGGGGCGCGCAGGATTTTTTTTGGGAGAATATAGGTGCCTATACCGGCGAGGTTTCTTTGCCGATGCTCTCGAGCGCCGGGGTAGGTTGGGTTTTGGTGGGCCATTCCGAACGCCGCCGAATTTTTGGCGAAACCGATGAAGATGTAAACAAAAAAGTGAAAGCGGCGTTGGAACTCGATTTTAATGTAATAGCAGCGGTGGGTGAACTTCAGCGAGGTGACCGGGCCGAAGAAGTTGTAAAAAGTTTCAAAAAGAGTTTCGCCAACCTCGATCAGGTTACAGGTTACAGGTTACAGTTTTCAAGATTATGTGTGGCCTATGAACCGGTTTGGGCTATTAGCACTACACCTGGGGCCAAGGCCGATAGCCCCGCCAGATCCAATAAAATAATCGGGGAGTTAAAACATACTGCCTTTAAAATGTTTGGCGAACAATCCAAAAAAATAAAATTTCTTTATGGCGGTTCGGTTAACGCCCAAAATGCCACCAAGTTTTTGAGCGAACCCTACATTGACGGTGCCCTCGTCGGTAATGCCTCGCTTAGTGTTCAAGAATTTACCGCCATCATCAATCATTCCTAATAAATAACCGGATGGCTTTGAGCCAGTGGGTGATGGCTTTAGAAGGAGGGAGAATAGAAATTAAATAATCGAGAAAGACGAGCTCTTTTAATACCCAAATAAAAAATCCTTTTAGCTTTACCTGTCCTAAATCGGCCACGGCAAATTTGCCGCCGATGGGCAAAATATAGCGATTAGGTAAAGGCCGATAGAATGGTGTCGGTTTATTTTGAATTTTAGAAAGAATTATTTTAGCCGCCTGCCGGCCTTCGTTTATGGCCATTTGGGCGGTTTGAGGCAGGGCCGTACCGTGTTTCATAAAACAGCAGTTGTCGCCAATAACCAAAACATTAGAACATTCACTAGCTGTTTCGGGCGTGGCGGCTTCGAATAGAGGACAAAAATTTTGTTGCACAGCCACCCGGCCCTTGCGGTCTTTTTTAAAAGGCAAAGTTTCTATTAAATGATTGGGCTTGATGCCGCCCGACCAGATCAAAACATCGAACAAAAACTTTCGCCCGGATTTTGTAAAAACATAGTTTTCCTTAATTTCGCTTATCATTTCGCCGGTTTCTATTTTTATACCCAAGTGCCCCAATCTTCGGCTGGCCCAGCCTGCCAGTTTGGAATCAAAACCGGGTAAAATATCTTTCTCGCCTTCTATTATGGTTATGGCAGGCCAGAGGGTGGCTTCATATTTTTTATTTAATTTTTTAATGTAGCCGCATATTTCTCCGGCTAGCTCCACACCGGTTACTCCGCCCCCGCCCAAGACCACGTTTAAAATTTTTTTATGCCCTAGAGTTTCGCAAAACTTTTTTTCTATTTCGTTTCTAATTTTAATGGCGCTGGCTAAGCCGCTTAGAGTTAAAGAATTTTCTTTTAGGCCGGGAATATTGTAGAAGTTGGTTTCGGCGCCCAAGGCTATGATTAGATAATCAAATTTTAAGCGGGTGCGGTTATTTAATGAAATTAAATTATTAAGCGGGTCAAAACCGATTATTTTGGCTTGACGGAATTTAAGCGGACCATGCTCAAATATTTTTTCTAAGGGCAAGGTGACGGCTTGTTTAATCTTTTGAGCTCGAGCGTCGTCAAATAGTGTTACCGCGGCCTCGTAGACTGAAGGTGTAAAGAGATGGTGATCGTTTTGATCTATTAAATACAAATTATATTCGCGGGCGAGGTGCGAGTTTTTAGCGAAAACCGAATTTAGATCGAGCGCGGTTCTTAAACCACCAAAACCCGCGCCGGTAATCACAATGGTTTTTTTACTAGAATGGAGAAACATCTTTATAATTTTAACATGGTTTTCCAATCTATTTACCTTATTATGATAAAATGAACGTATGTTGCCTAGCTTAAAAAATATCGGGGTTTTGGTGGGTAAAAGAGTTTTGGTGCGAGCGGATTTTAACGTGCCAGTAAGTGAAGGCGTGGTTGCGCCCGGAGCCGATTGGAGACTTAAGGTGGTTTTGCCGACTTTAGAATTTTTATCTAACGAAGGCGCTAAAATAATTATTTTAGCGCATTTGGGCCGGCCCAAAAATCACGATCTTAGCTGCAGTTTGTATCCGATATTTTTAAAGTTAGTTGAACTTTGGCGGCCGGGAAAATTATTTTTTAGCACTGATATTTTGGGCGAGCGAGTTGAGAAACAAATAGCTAAATTAAAAAACGGCGAAGCTATCTTGCTAGAAAACCTTAGGTTTTACAGGGAAGAAGAAGCTAACGATGAAAGTTTTGCCCAAAAATTGGCCGCCTACGGCGAGATTTATGTTAACGATGCTTTTGCCGATTCGCATCGGGCCCATGCTTCTATTGTAGGTATTCCCAAGTTTTTAAAATCTTACGCCGGGTTTTTACTGGAAAAAGAAGTTGCGGTTTTGGAGGCGGTTCGGGTTAAACCTCGGCGCCCCCTGGTATTAGTTATGGGTGGAGCCAAAGCTGAAACAAAATTGAAACTGGTAAAAGAATTTATGCCTAAATCGGAGGGTATTCTTTTGGGTGGAGTTTTAGCTAACACTTTATTTCGTGCTCAAGGCACCACAGTGGGCCAATCGGTGGTGGATCAAAATTTACTCGCCGAGGCCAAAAAACTTAATATTGCGTCAAGAGTGCTCCGTTTGCCAGTGGACGTTTTGGTTTCCAAATCTATGACTATACCCAAAGATTTAACGACAAAGCCAATAGGTAGTGTGGGCCGCGAAGAATTTATTATGGATATTGGGCCCGATACCGTGAATCTTTTTGTAAAAGTAATAAAAACGGCGCGGATGATAATATGGAATGGTACTTTGGGTGTCACTGAAATATCTGCTTTTAAAAAAGGATCTTTGGCCGTGGCGCGAGCTATAGCCGAGAGTTCCGGCGAAAAAATCATCGGCGGAGGTGATTTAATAAATTTTCTGGCCGAAGAAAATCTGCTTAACAGCATGACCTACGTTTCCACCGGTGGCGGCGCCATGTTGGAGTTTTTGGCTGGTGGAGGGTTACCAGGCATAAAAGTGCTAGAATAACAGAGTTATTGATTACCCCTCGATTTCTCTCGGGTCTTCGACTCCGAGATGTCTCAGGCGTTCGTCCCGATGACTCAGCTCCTTCGA
>CAYHXG010000009.1:0-3239 GCA_964360575.1 uncultured Candidatus Saccharibacteria bacterium
CCGATAAATCTTCCTATATGGAAGGCCTAAAAGATGTTATCGAGCGCCGAGTTAACCTTTTTGGCGTTTCGGAACCAGTGGTAGCTATCAACCGAGCCGGCCCAAACTGGCGGCTTATTGTGGAGCTGGCTGGTGTGAAAGACATTAATCAAGCCATAAAATTAATTGGCCAGACCCCGTTTTTGGAATTTAAAGAACAACGCCCCGAAGAAGAATCTAAAAAATTGGTAGAATCTTTGCAGGACGGAGTTGCGGATTTAAGTGTGCTCGATCCCTATTTTACGCCCAGTGGTTTAAACGGCCGTTATATTAAAAAAGCCAATTTAAGTTTTGATTCCCAAACCGGCCGACCCGAAGTTCTTTTGGAATTTGATGATACCGGCAAACAACTTTTCGCCGAGATTACCAAAAAGAATGTGGGTAAACTCTTGGCTATCTATTTAGATGGCGAACCTATTTCCGCACCCGTGGTTCAGCAGGAGATCGTGGATGGCAGTGCCCAGATCACCGGCAGTTTTTCGGTTAAAGAAGCCAGAGAATTAGTGGAGCGCCTAAATTCTGGCGCTTTACCTGTGCCTGTTAACTTGATTTCTCAACAAAGCGTAGGCGCTACTTTGGGCCACGATTCTTTAACGAAAAGCCTTGCGGCTGGCCTTGTCGGGTTTATTCTAGTGGTTTTATTTATGATTATTTGGTATCGCTTGTCTGGTTTTATGGCGGTGGTGGCTTTAATAATTTACACATTAATTTCACTCGCTATTTTTAAACTGATTCCCGTTACCTTAACTTTAGCTGGTATTGCCGGTTTTATTTTATCTATTGGTATGGCGGTGGACGCCAATGTGCTTATTTTTGAAAGAATGAAAGAAGAGTTGCGAAGCGGCAAACCTTTTGGTTTGGCCCTTAGCGAAGGTTTTGAACGCGCCTGGACATCTATTCGCGACTCCAATATTTCTAGTTTAATAACTGCTTTTATTCTTTATATGTTTGGCGCTAGTTTAGTGCGCGGTTTTGCCTTGACCTTGATCATTGGTATTTTGATTTCCATGTTTTCGGCCATCACTTTAACACGAACATTTTTGAGAGCTTTTGCAGGCACCAGGCTAGAGAGAGTTAGGTTTTTATGGAGACAATAATCAAGTAAGAATGTCTAATGTCTAATTACCAATTTCTAATCAATGACTAATCGTTAAATGTCCAATGTTAAAAATAATTAGTCATTAGGCATTAGAATTTGATTAGAAATTAGATATTAGGAATTAGAAATTTTTATGTTTGCTATTATTCCCAACAAAAAAATATTTCTAAGTGCTTCGGTCACACTAGTAGTTTTAAGTGTGGCCGCAATTATGGTTTTGGGTTTAAATTTTGGTATTGATTTTACGGGTGGCTCGTTGTGGGAAGTGGAGTTTAAAAACAATCGGCCGTCTAGCCAAGAAATAATAGCGGCCTTAAGTTTTCATAAAATGGAAGACGCAGTTTTTCAACCGGTAGGCGATAGGGGTTTAATTTTAAAGTTTAGGCCGATTAACGAAAACACTCACGAATCCATAAAGCGTGACCTTAACGATTTCTCACCCCTAGAGGAATTAAGGTTTGAATCTATTGGCCCCACCATTGGCCGAGAACTTCAGAAGAAATCCTTGAAAGCAGTAGTTTATGTTTTGGCTTTGATAATTTTATACATTGCTTGGGCTTTTAGAAAAGTTTCTAAACCAGTGTCGTCTTGGAAATACGGTTTAGTTGCCATTGTGGCTTTAATGCACGATGTAATTATTCCCACGGGTATCTTTGCGGTGCTGGGTCGGTTTTATGGTGTAGAAATTGATGCTTATTTTGTAACAGCTATTTTAACCATTTTAGGTTTTTCGGTGCACGATACTATTGTAGTTTTTGATAGAATCAGGGAGAATCTAAAGCGTCATCCTGGCGATGATTTTTCTGTTATTGTAAATAACAGCGTTAACCAGACTTTGGCCCGTTCCATTAACACTTCGCTTACCGTATTTTTAGTGCTTTTGGCCACTTACTTTTTGGGTGGGGCTAGTACTAAGAATATGGCTCTAGCCTTGCTTTTAGGCGTATTCTTTGGTACATATTCATCCATATTTGTGGCAAGCCCCCTCCTTGATATCTGGTCTCGGTTTCGGCGTAAACCCCGCCCTTTTACATAAAGAGCAGGGTAGACAAGCCTGGGCTAGAGCTTTAGTTGACATATATCTTGTGGGGTGATAGTATGTGTAGAGCTTATTAGTTAATAAACTAGCTATTATGGTCAAGTTCGAAATCAAAAAAATTGTTAGCCGGTTGGTGGATAACCTGTCGGATCGTTCTAAGGACATAATTTTGTCCCGGTTTGGCATTGGTAAAGACGATTATGAAACTTTGGAAGCCATTGGCCAGCGCTACGGCATTACTCGTGAAAGAGTGAGGCAAATAGAGGCCGACGCTTTGCGTCATATTAAAAGTCCAACTAACGAGATGGTTATAAAACCGGTGGTAACAGCTTTGGGTGAATTTATAAAATCTCGCGGTGGGGTCATGGATGAAACCGAGCTCAAAGCCGATTTCGCCGCTAACCATTTTGAAACCAAACCCGAGTCGTCTCAAAAGTATGAAGGTGCTGCCATGTTTTTTCTAAACTTGGCCGGTAGCTTTGTGCGCACCAAGGAGGACGATAATTTTTGGCCTCGCTGGGCGGTAGACAATACTCATTTAAAAAATCAGGAAGCTTTGGTGGCTCATTTGACTGGCCAACTAAAAAAGGAAAAGAAAGTTGTGAATTTGGAAGAACTAGTAGGCTGGGCCAAAAAGCAGAATTCTTCTTTAAACAAAGATGCGGCTTTGGCCTATTTGACTTCGGCTAAAAATATTTCCAAAAACTCTTTTGGCGAATGGGGTATGGTTTCTTGGGCCGAGATTTCTCCGCGCGGTGTGCGCGACAAAGCCTATATGGTAATGAAGCGCTACCAAAAACCTATGCACTTTACCGAGGTGGCTACCGAAATCAACCAGGCCAACTTCTCCCAAAGAGTGGCTTTGCCTCAAACCGTGCACAACGAACTCATTAAAGATGAAAGATTTGTTTTGGTGGGCCGTGGTTTATATGCTCTTAAGGATTGGGGCTACGAAGCCGGCACAGTTAAAGATGTAATCAAGAGCGTGCTTTCGGCTAATGGCCCTTTGACCCGCGAAGAGGTAATAAAGCAGGTTCTTGCCAAGCGTGTGGTTAAACCTTC
>CAYHXG010000009.1:3339-4522 GCA_964360575.1 uncultured Candidatus Saccharibacteria bacterium
GGATTTGTTCTTTAACCTTTCAAGAAAGGAGAATCGGCGATGGCTTGGTATTTGATGTTTAATTTTTCTCTGGTCCAAAAGTGGAGTGTATCGACATCGTACGGATTCATCAAGCTTGAGAATATTCCGGAGGCAAATAATTCCGAAGTTCGTGAAAAAGCTGTAATTGTTGCTCGTGGTGTATGGTCGGGTTTGCGGTCTAGTTATAAAGATTTCGCTTGTTCATTCTTTAATCCAGAACTTGTCTGGCGGGAGAATTTAACGCTGGACGATTCAGGGAATCCCGTAGGAGATGAAGGTGTTGAACCGGCGTTGAGATTAGCAGAAGAACTTGAAGAGATGGCCAGAAGCGTTGAAACTCCAAGTCCGGATGAAATCAAAAGTGGTCAGTTAGAATTACCCGGTTTTTCTAAAGCCCACGACCCCGACCACACCGCCGAGCAGTAGTCCGTCTCCCGTTAGAAGGTTTATAGCTTCTAACGGGGTTTTTAATACGACTGACTTGACATATAGTCAACTACTTGATTTAATAGAGTAACACAGAGATGGCCGCCTAAGGCAATATGGCCAGCTCTTTAAAATCCTAACCCTTCAAAAGGAGAGTGTCAGATGTTCAAGTTTTTTCTAGCGGCATGTTTTTCGGCCATACTGGCGTGTTCGTGTGGAGATGAAAAAAAAATTCCAATCTCTCCGCCGAATCACGAAGAAGAAATGGAAGAATCTCCAATCAGCGGTGGTGAGATGGCTTCCCATAACTGGGATTTAAGCCGAGTGGTGACCTTGGATTCTGTTCGGACTTTTAAACCCAACACTAGGCTTTTTATTAGAACGGCCTTTGCCGGCGAGAGCCTAGAAGATTTTGAAGTTAAATTTGTTTCTGTTTTGGACGGAGAATTATCAGATGTCCCCTTAATTTTTTTGGAGGCATCGGATCCGCGTTTGATTGCTTTAGGAGGAGTAGCTCAAGGTATGAGTGGCTCGCCTGTGTTTTGCGAACAAGGCGTGATCGGGGCTTTATCTTACGGTTTTGATCTTCAGAATAATCCGCCTTACTACTTTATGGCCACACCTCTCGAGACCATGCTCCAGGGAATTTTTTTGGAAGAAGTTTCCAAAGCGGGCAAGCCGGTTGTTGTAAACGGCAACAGGTTAAAACCGCTGGCGCCGGCGTTTTTAGCCACTG
>CAYHXG010000009.1:4622-10447 GCA_964360575.1 uncultured Candidatus Saccharibacteria bacterium
GACTTTGAACAAAAATTTGAACCGGGCAGTCCTTTGGCCGCCGGGCTTCTGGTGGGCGACGATGTCACTCTTGCCGCTGTGGGTACTGTTACGTATACCATGGGCAAAAAATAGTCGGTTTCGGCCACCCGTTTTTTTGGCTGGGGCCGGTGGAGTATCCAATTATCGGTGCTAAAGTTCTTGTTGAAATTTCCAATTTGTTTTCACCCTTCAAATTCGCAGTTTTAAATGACGATGTTTTGGGGGTGATTACAGCCGATCGTCTGCCTGGTATAGGCGGAGTGTTAGGCCGTGAGCCCGAGATGATAGAACTTGCGACAACAGCCAAGATGAACGGAGATAGTTTTTTCTGGAAACACAGAGCCACATTATCTGGATCGCCTGATTTGCAGATGTTTGCAAGTATGGTGGGGCTCTTTGGTCCCATGATCGACAAAGTGGATGATGTAACTGGTTCCAGTTTTCGGGTCAGCACTCGTATAATCTTTAAGGATTACTACACCGAGGTTTACAATACTCGCTTATATGCTTGGCCTGGGGCGGTGGCTTCGCAGTTATTATTCAACGCGGCCGATGAGTACGCTTTCGGCACTTATTTGCCGCTGGTTTTTAACCGCGAGTTGCATCTACAGCCAAAGGAAGTAATAGTTTCCATAGATATGGTAGATAGTTTATTGGTAGGCCATATCACAAAAATAAAAGCCGACACTTTGGTTGTGGCCGGCGATGTTTTGCCGGTGGAAGTTCTGCTCAAAGTCGGTTTGTCCGAAGAAAAACCTGTAAAATTTGAGCTAGCCATACCCGATACTTTTCCGCCCGGGGTTTATAAAATTGAAGTCAGCCCCGGTGATATGATCTTTGGTGAACCTATGTCCGAGGGTGAATTTGAGAAAGTTTGGCCGGACACCAATATTTCTTTCGAACCGACCCTGGAGGAACTGTTTCGGCGGGTAAATTCGGAGGATAAAAAAACTATCCTTCAAATTCGCTTTAACCTGCAGAGTCTTGATATACCCGATAAACTCGACCATCCGGTGTATCCTCCGCCCACCCCACATCCGGGTTTTGGAATAGAAAAACAGGGTGCCGAAATGGAAAGTGATATGCCGATGGCCATGGTTATTCCCTTGCCCATAACCATTGCCCAGCCGACCGGTTTTGTTATAACAGGCTCTAGAGCTAAAGGAGTTAGGTTAAAGAATAAAAAATAAGCTTCGGCAATTATGTAGTTGTCAGAGAGGTCAATCCCGCGCTTTGCAAAAGGTGCGGGATTTTATTTATCGGAAAGTGTTATAATATATGTAATGTTTGACAATCTTTTTCCACCCACATTTACCATACTCGGGTTTATTTGGAAGCATTTTTTGCTTTGGGGTTGGGTTATTACACCCGTGCTGTTGGGTCCTTTTTTATGGAGCTCTTGGCTCTACTACATTCGCATCCGCACCATGCGCAAGTTTAAGTGGCAGGTGCTAGAGTTTCGCCTGCCGCCCGATGTGGAAAAAAGCCCTTTGGCTATGGAGCAGGTTTTGTCTATTTTGCAGAGCACCTATTTTAAGGGTGGTTGGTGGAAAAGATATGTGGAGGGCCGAGTACAAGAATGGTTTAGCTTAGAGATTACTTCTTTTGAAGGTGAACTGCATCTCTATATTCGCACCTTGGCCCAGTTTAGAAATTTGGTGGAGGCTGCCATTTATGCCCAGTATCCGCAGGCCGAAATTTTTGATGCCGAGGATTACACGGCCAATGTGCCCGTTTACATACCCAACGAGACCCATAATCTTTTTGGTTGCGAATATAAATTGGCTCGAGAAGATGCTTATCCTATTCGCACTTATAAAGATTTTGAATTTAAAACCGAAGGCAGTAAGGCGGGCGAATCTAATGTTTCTATAGTTGATCCTTTGGCCGGTATTGTTGAAACCATGACCCGCCTCAAACGAGGCGAGCAAGCTTGGATCCAGATTGGCATCAGGCCAACCGACGACGCTTGGAAAAATATAGGCGTGGAACTGGCTTTAAAATTGGTGGGCCGACCCAAAAAGGAAACACCGAAGGGTTCGTATGTGCTGGCTTTACTTAAGAAGGAACTCTCCGACTACGCCTCGGGTGCCCTGCAAGCTCCTTTTAAAACCCCTGAATACGAAGAATTTCAATGGGGTTCGCCCAAAAGTGACAAGCCTCATTCCTTGATGCAGTTTCTCACCACGGGTGAGAAAGAAATTATAGAGGGCGTGGAACGAAAAATTTCCAAAGTGGCTTTTGAAACCGTAATTAGGGTTGTATATATTGCTACCAACGAGGCCTATAACATACCCAGCTTTTTTCAGGTGGCTTCTGGTTTTAACCAGTTTAGCACGCAGAATTTAAATGCTATCAAAAGAGACGGCATTACATTGACCGCGGCCAGGTTTCCTTTTAAAAAAACAAGAGAAATGCAGAAAAAAAGATGGCTTTTATATAAATACAGGTTGCGTTACAGGCCGCAAACTATGTTTATTATGAATATAGAGGAACTAGCCAGCTTGTTTCACTTTCCGGGCAGGGTGGTTATGGCGCCAACTTTGCCGCGAGTGCAGGCTAAAAAAGGTGAACCACCCGCAGGACTACCGGGGTATTAGTAAGTATAGGTCTAATTAGTCTTATAAGACTTATTATGGACAACGAAGTTACACTATTCGCCGAAACAAATTTCCGCAACGAGAAGCGGCGTTTTGGTATTAAGCTGGACGATCGCCGCCGGCACATGTATATCATCGGCAAAACCGGCATGGGCAAAACGACCATGTTGGAAAACATGATAATTTCCGATATCATCCACGGCAAAGGTTTAGGTTTTATAGACCCGCACGGCGATTCGGCCGAGAAAATTTTGGATTTTGTGCCGCCGGAACGGGTTAAAGACGTTATTTATTTTGACCCGTCCGATTTAGACATGCCCATTGCTTTTAACGCCATAGAAAATGTAGAACCAGAAAAAAAACATTTGGTGGCTTCGGGTTTGATGGGTGTTTTTAAAAAGATTTGGCCCGATGTTTGGTCGGCCCGCATGGAATATATTTTAAATAATACCATCTTGGCTTTATTGGATTACCCGGGTGCTACTGTTTTAGGCATTATGCGGATGCTTTCTAACAAAGATTATCGCAAGCAGGTGGTGGATCAAATTAAAGATCCGGTGGTGAAATCTTTCTGGGTGGATGAGTTTGCCAAATATACCGATCGCTTTGCGGCCGAGGCCACGCCGGCCATTCAAAACAAAGTTGGCCAGTTTCTTTCGGCCGCGGTCATTCGTAATATTGTGGGCCAAGTAAATAGCGCCATAGATATGCGCCGCGTGATGGATGAAGGCAAAATTTTAATCATGAACCTTTCTAAAGGCCGCATTGGCGAAGACAATTCCAAATTGTTAGGCGGGCTTTTGGTTACCAAGTTGCAACTAGCCGCTATGAGCCGAGTGGATATTCCCGAAGACGAACGTCACGATTTTTATTTGTATGTAGACGAATTCCAAAACTTTGCCACAGAATCTTTCGCCAATATTTTATCCGAAGCCCGCAAGTATCGTTTAGCTTTGATTTTAGCTAACCAATATATAGCCCAGCTTATTCAAAGTGTGGCTGGTTCCAAAAGCACGGCCGTGCGTGACGCGATTTTTGGTAACGTCGGTACTATTATATCGTTTAGAGTAGGGGCCGAGGACGCCGAGTATATGGAAAAAGAATTTGCCCCGGAATTCGCCGCGGTGGATGTAGTTAATTTAGCCAAGTACAATGTTTATTTAAAATTAATGATAGACGGCGTAGCCTCGCGCTCTTTTTCGGCTACTACCTTAGCACCCTATCCCAAGGCGGCGGTGAGTTACCGCGCCGATATTATTGAGCACTCCCGCAACACTTATGGCACGCCTAGAGAAGAGGTGGAAAGGGAAATAGCCGATTGGGCCGGTGTGGGCGAGCTTATGCCCGAGAGGCGAGAGAGAAAATTAGAAGAGGTTGTAACTTCTGGCTCTCGGGGCGGTACCGCGTTAAATAGGCTAGGCCGAGCTGCTAGCCCAGTTTCAGTTGCACCCGTAGCTTTGGAAAAGCCAGCTCAAGGCCAAGTTTCTTCGGGAGGTAAACAGATGTACGAAGCCGTGTGTTGGGAAGGTGGGGAAAAAGTTTGGCTGCCGTTTAAGCCCGATGGTGTGCGGCCGGTTTATTGCAAAAATCACTTGTACAAACTGAATGAAGTTAAACAACACGTTGTTTCGGAAAAATTTAAACCCACCAGTTTGCAGGAGGCTTTGCAGAAAGGTGGCGTGATCAATCATATAGGCAACCCGCCGCGCCAATCCAACAAGAATAAAAACAAACCCAAAGAACCCCCAGCCGATTTAGAGGGTTTACGGTCGCTACTTTCCGATATTAAGCCAGCCACTTAGAAAATTTAAAACCGGCACCTTTTTAAAAAAGGTGTCGGTCGTGGAATTACCATCTAGCCTCCTTCACATAAGATCGCGGGCGTTAGCTTGTGGATGAACGTAAGGAAAACTCTGAGCGATCGGAACAAGTCGAGGGACAGGCTTCGGAGGATTCCGCTAAGATACCACGCCCAAGGCGTGGAGCTTTATTTTCTGCCAAATCGGATTCCTTGATAACCCAAATACCCCGCGACTACGAGAACCACCCAACTTAACCAGGCGGGTACGTTCCAGCCATAGATCATAGCGTCCCAGCCGTAAAATATTCGGGCGGCATGGAGCAGGGCGATGACAACGAAAATAGCACCGCTCAACTTAAAATAATTTTCTTTGTTCATTAAATTAGTTTGTTGTTTTTTACGACCTTTATTTAGTTTCTAAAACGAAGAGGTGCTTTTATTTTATCATAATTCTCTGGCCAGGCAAAAAATGCTTTTGAGCCGGTTTTAACATTATTTTTTTCGGCCCAGCCGGTGTTTACCTCCAAAACATATAAAGCGGTTTTATTGGGCGTAAAATAAGTTGAAGGGTAAGATTCGGGTTTCGCGTCTTTAACCATATCCACCACTGTTTTATTTTCATCGAGCCAAATAATATCAAGCGGAAACTCCATATCGCGCATCCAAAAAGAATATTTGTCGGGTTTTTCAAAAATAAAAAGCATACCTTGGTCGGAGGGCAAATTTTTTCGGCCACCCAAACCCTGCCCGCGTGCGCCTTGGCTTTCGGCAAGTTCAACTTTTAGTTCGGTATTTTCCAGCCGGACTATTTTAAGATCGGAATGATAATCTGCTTTTTCTTGGGAAGTGAACCACCATACACCAGCTAGAATAGCTACCAGAGAAATTATAAAACTAAATATTTTCGGCATATTTTATTTTACATGATAATGATATACTTAAAAAGTTAAACAATACGGCATCAATTGGTGCTGTAGTTTCGGGTATAAAAATTATATGAAAAATATATTAATTGTTGAAGACGAAGACTTTTTGATGCGAGTATTGCAAGATAGTTTTGTTGCCGAGGGCTATGCGGTCGAAACTGCTGCTGATGGTATTGAAGCCATGGAGCGCATCCAAAAAAAAGAAACCCAATTTGATTCTGCTCGATCTTTTAATGCCCAAGAAAGACGGATTTTATGTTTTGGAAGTGGTTAAAAATAATCCCGAATGGAAGTTGATTCCGGTGCTGGTGCTTTCTAATTTGGGAGGGGATGAGGAAATTAAAAAGGCCATAGCTTTGGGGGCGGATGACTATTTTGTAAAATCGCAGCATCCGGTTGAAGATGTGATTCAAAAAGTAAAAATTATGTTAGATATATAACCAGCACCCACGACCTAGACTAGTTTTGTATTTCTAA
>CAYHXG010000010.1:0-9490 GCA_964360575.1 uncultured Candidatus Saccharibacteria bacterium
TATTTACATCCTCCACCGTAGTAAATCTCCCCAGCGTGATTCTAACCGTTCCCCACGCTTCATCGTCAGTTCTGCCGAGCGCTTTTATAACGTGCGGGGGTGTGGAATTTTTAGTGTCGCAAGCCGAACGAGTCGAAATAGCAAAACCAGCTTCATCCATAACCATAACAAGTTCTTCGCCCTTAACACCTGCGATAGAAAAACTTATATTATTAGCCAACCTTTCCGTGGGATGGGCTTGCTCTTCCGTAGGAGGGTCGTTTAACAAAACTTCCGGCAGGGCTGTTTTGACTTCTTTAATAATCCTATCACGCCATTTTGCCAATTGAACATCTTCCTTTTCCCCCTCTGTTTGAATTATCTCTATAGCCTTGGCGAACCCAACAATACCCGCCACGTCCTGCGTACCCGGGCGCAAACCATTTTCCTGAGAACCGCCCACCATTACAGACGATAATTTTGTTCCTGTTTTTATATACAAAGCCGCGGCACCCTTAGGACCATAAATTTTACCAGAGCTAAACGACATTAAATCTATATTTAAATTATCTACATTTATTTTTATATGGGGCACAGCCTGCGCGGCATCCGTAAAAAAATATGGGAAACCGTCTTGGTTTTTTGAATCTTTGATCATACGTCCTATGGGTCCTATGGGACTTATAGTCCCTATCTCATTAGAGGCAAAAATAACCGAAACCAAAATAGTGTCGGGCCTAATGGTTTGCTTGACTTGGTCGGCCGATACACGCCCAAATTCATCTACTGGTAAATATGTAACTTCAAAACCATATTCTTCTAAACGTTTAAATGGATTTAAAACAGAAACATGTTCCACTGCTGTGGTAACAACGTGCATGCCTTTTTCTTTATTAGCCATAGCCACACCTAAAATTGCAATATTGTTCGATTCGGTTGTGCTAGATGTAAAAATAATTTCGTGAGGCTTAGCACCCACAAAACCAGCCACGGTTTTTCGGGCTTCATCCAAAGCTTTTTTAGCTTCTCTACTTTCGTGATACAAACCCGATGGGTTGGCTTGCCCTGAGCATGTCGAATGGGCTCCACCACTCGAAAGATATTCATCCATAACTTTTTTAACCCGTTCATCCAGCGGCGTCGCCGCAGCATAATCCAAATAGATGCGATTATTCATTTAGATATAATAACAATCAAATCTATTATCCCCAAACAGATAAATGACCACCTCCCCGCACTCCGTGCGGGGTTTCCTGTAAGGAATTAAAAAAGGTCTGACCTTCTTTGGAGGTCAGACCTTGGTTTTTACTTATTCCAAAATTTTATATATAAAAATCCCTGTGGCTACGGCCACGTTGAGCGATTCTTTTTGGCCGCGCATGGGCAAATGCCAGACGGAATCAACCCGCTTGAGAATACCGGTTGAAAGGCCTTTAACTTCGTTGCCAACAATTACAGCCAAAGGAAACTTGGGCTTAAAACCATGGTAATCGCGGCTGTTTTTTGACTGCTCCAACGCTATCACTTGGATTTGTTTTGATTTCAATTCTTCTATCAGCCGCCGAGTATTAAAACATTTCTCCCACGCCACCGTTTTTTCCGCCCCAAGAGATGTTTTCATCACCTTGGTATTCGCCGGCGTTGGCGTATAGCCACCCAGATAAATCCGGCTAACGCCCGCCGCATCGGCCGTTCTAAAAATCGCGCCTACATTGTAGGCGCTGCGGATATTATGCAAAATCAGATAGATCATGAAGCTTGTAAGTTGAGAGATTAATCACCGGTGCCAAAAAAATTTTCTTTTCTCTACTTGGCGCAAACGGTTAAAGACTTTAAGCGAAAAATAAAGAGAAAAAATAGTTAAAATACCAGCAACAAAAAAAGGCGAACCGCTGCCAAGAACATCGAACAAAATTCCACCCAAAACCGGGCCAACTATTAACGCAAGTCCAATTAGGCTATGCACCATACCAAAAATCTCGCCTTGTTCTCGGCTGGATGCGTTTTTAGATATGAGAGAGTTCACTGCCGGTAAATACAGACCCGCGCCGAGCGCAACGAGCCCAGCCGCCACCACTATTATGCCCACCTGCTCTATTAGGGGCGTTAAAAAATAACCCATCAAAAGAAAGAGTGTCCCTAAAACCAGCACTACAGATTCACCAATTTTTTTTTCCAAACGCCCCACCAAAAAACCCTGTGTTAACACCATAGCTAAACCTACCACCGCAAAAAAATAACCGTTTTCCTGTAAGGTTAAATGAAATCTTTCTTCGGCAAATAGTACGGCAATATTTTGAATTAAGGCTAAGGCCAAGGTTGAAATAAAGTATGTAATCAAAATTCGGCCCATCAGGGGATGCTTCAAAACTTCTATAAAATCTTTAGCGCCAAAATCAAACAATTTAAATTGGCCGCTGCGCCGGCGCAATTCCTTAGGCAAAGATTCTTTAAGAAAAAAAAGTATAAAAATAGAATTTAACAAAGTTATGGCTGCCGCACCCAAAGCCGGCCCGCTATAACCGTAGCCACCCAAAAAAGCCGAAAGTGCGGGGCCAAAAATTAAACCCAGACCCAAAGCCGCCCCCACTGCGCCCATGCCTTCGGTGCGCTCGTCCTTACCCGTAACATCGGCAATATAGGCTTGAGCCACTGCGGCGCTGGAACCAAAAATACCGTTTAATATCCTAGAAAGAAAAAGTAGCGGGACCGATGTAGCTAAACCAAAAAAAACAAACGAAGCCGCTGTACCTAAAGAAGTAATGGCTAGAACCGGCTTGCGGCCAATTCTATCGGAAATTCGCCCCAATATGGGCGAAAATATAAACTGCATCAAAGCATAGGCAGCGGCGAGCAAAGTGATGGCTGTAGCCGAAAGACCGAATCTATCGGCAATATCGGGATAGAGCGGCAAAATAAAACTTAAGCCTAAAAAATCAATAAAAACAATAGAAAATATTACACTCAGGCGGTTTTTTAACCTCATAGGGCTTATTATAGCAAAACCGCCCCGACCTGGCGTCGGGGCGGTTCTTTGGCCAAAACTATTCCGCGTTCACCTCCGCTTCAACGTCTGAAACCGCTTTATCGAGATCATTCAAATTGGTGTCGTTTAAATCCTTCTCTATGTCGGTCACCTCGTCGGAACTTGTGACAGCTTCCAAAGAAGCAGTGTATTCATCGGCTACTTCCTCGGCTACGGCATTAGCCGGAGATTCGGTAGTAACCTCTCCCTCGCTTTTTGGCCAAGCGTAGAAGGCCACAGCCGCTACCACTATCACCACGCCGGTTATAATCCACGACCAGCGGTTACTGTCATTCTCGCTGTTTTGATTGTTTGTTGTTGTTTCCTCCATACTCATCAAACTCGAAATTCGAATATCGAAACCCTAAATAATATCTAAATGATAAATTCAAAACAGTTTGATATATTATGATTTGAGATTTGTTTCGGATTTCGGATTTCGCGCTTCGTATTTTTATTTCTTTTTAACAGTATTGATAACCTCCACCAATGCCGCGTGGGCCATTTTAACGGCTTCTTTCACATCGCCCAGTTTGGTCTTAGCAGATTCTAAACTCTCCTTGGGCGTTTCGGAATCAGCTACTGCCTCCAGAGCCATCTTGGTTTCGGCCAGCTTGGTTTTAGCTTCGCTTATTTTGACCTTAGCCGCATCTAGCGCTGTTTTAGAAACGCTCACATCCTTGCCTCCCTGTGCCAGTTTATCCAAACGAGCGCTGATTCTTTCGGCCAAATTATCGAGCCTTTTTGTGGCCGCTTCGAAACGCATCGTTATTTTCCCAACCTGCATCCTTACTCTATCGGCCCTCTTTGATTCCAACCTTTTTTGGGCCTCCATTCTAACTTTATCAACCCTATCACCGGCGGCCGCCCGGCGTTCTTTGACCTCACCCTCTATATCCTGTCTCCTCTCCTGTACGCGATCGCGCTGAGCCTGCAGGCGCGATTTTAGATTATCTTTCAAGCTTTTACCCTCACTGGTTCCGCTCGAAGCCGCCTCATCTTGTTGAGCTAAAACCAAAGACCCGGGCAAGGCCAAAAGCAACCCCGCAATAACGAGAACATAAAACACTTTTTTTGACATATATTTTAAATTACTTGTTAATTTGCTACTTAATTGCTAATAATGTTGCCTCCATAATAGCACCGCTTTCTTTTTTGGCAACAAGGGGGTGTGAATTGTCTTAGCTCTATTTTACTGGCTCAGATTTTCCTCGGTTTTATATTTGTAGATCGTTTCTGTATATTCGCGAAAAACTGGAATATACTCTTTAGCCGAGCGGTAAAACTTTTCGTAATCTTCTTCAAAATCATATTCGTGAACCAAGATGTTTCTTAATCTGGCGCTCTGCATCAACTTTTCGGCCAGCTTATCTTCAATAACTCCCGCTTTAGATAAACTACTAAAAGATTCCCTGTAACTATCGGGGGTTTTTTTCCCCAGCTCAAATAATATCTGGGTATTGATGTCGCTCGATAACTCCACCGCCAACTCAAAATTTCTCTCGGCGGCCCTAATAGCCGTGAGATTATTTTTAAAATCCGTGATGGGCGAAGTTAAAAGACGCTCCAGTTCGCCCAACAATTCTTTTATTTGCTCTAGTTTTTTAAGTATTATTTCTTTGGACATATCTTGAGAGAGACTCCTCTCTAATTCTTCTAAATTTAGCCGTATCTTGGTATCGCTTCC
This sequence comes from uncultured Candidatus Saccharibacteria bacterium, assembly GCA_964360575.1. GTDB lineage: Bacteria > Patescibacteriota > Minisyncoccia > JACQLN01 > JACQLN01 > JACQLN01. The sequence continues at coordinate 4,692 of CAYHXG010000010.1, forward strand.
ACGCCAATACCCTAAAACGTATAAAATCAAAACCATCGCCTTCGAGCAATTGGCCTGTTTCGGCTATCTGGTACTGAAGCAAAGGCGAGGCCGCCCAAAGATCAACAACATCTACCTTGTCTTCGGAAACAGAAAATCGCCCGGCGATTTTTTGGGCGAGTTCGGTTTTTTCGGGTAAATCTAGAGGATGATCCGCTAGCGCCGCCACATCAACATCCGATTGTTGATTGGCTGTGCCTTTGGCCCGTGAACCGAATAAAATAATGAGTCTGCTATGCTTTGACATGCTTAAAATTTAGCATATCAACACCCCGCCGGCAATTATTTGACTTAAACATAGTCCTATAGTACCATCAAATAGCTCAAAAACGAGCGCCTCGCTGGCGGGTTGCTGGCAAAAAGTACCTAAACAAAAGGAGATTTGGCCATGGGAGGATCATGGTCGGGCTATGAAAGCGCCGCCAGACGAGGGCCGATGGCGATCGGGGTCAAAGTAATATTATTGATCTTCGCCCTCGGCATAATCACCAGCGTCATCGGCTACGGTCTCGGCTGGTTCGGCGAAGCCGCACAAGTGGCTCAAGAGGAATTCGGGCCGCGTGCGATGCTAGAAAAGTATGAGTGGTTCAAGGACGCGGCCGCCCAGCTGGAGAAGAAACAGGCGGATATTACGGTCTACGACGGGCGCATGACGGCAATGAACGAGACCTACAAGGATCTCGCCCGCCAGAAGTGGCCGCGCGAAGATCGCGAGCAGCACAACGTCTGGTCGTCGGAAGTGGCTGGTGTCAAGGCGAGCTACAACACGCTCGCCGCCGAGTACAACGCCCAGATGGCCAAGTTCAACTGGCGCTTCGCCAACGTCGGTGACCTTCCAAAGGGCGCGGATATTCCGCTTCCCCGCGAGTTCAAACCGTACACCACCCAGTAACCCCTCAAGTAGAAAGGAGAAACACGATGAATAAGGCACTCGCAATTCTCGCGGCAGTCGTGCTCGGTGTTCTGGCTGGATGTGTTGGCGTTCAATCAAAACCACAACCGCAATCCGCCTCCGGTGTAAAGAAGGCCGAGGTGCATATCCAAACCAACGCGGAAGGATTAACCACAGAACAGCAGAACATCCGCGAACGGCTCCTGGAGGACAACAAGCCCGGTTCTGTGAAACACCTCTACGTCATCTCCGCCTACAGCGGGCAGGTCATTATCTACTCTACTGTGCGTGGCAAGGTGACAAGCGGAGGCAAGCGGCTCACACCTACGGAAGTTGCGGCCACAGACGGAGAATATGTCGACAACGATCTGATGGGAATACCTGTGTCAATTGGTGGACGTAATTACCGAACCCCAGAAGTCCTACAAGATGACGGCACCTACGGCCACTCGTCAGAGTATCTTTATTGGTGGGACACGAAAAGCGTGTATCACCAGCACTATGTCTCCGGTGGCCAGATCGTCCATGTCTCCAACCAACCCCTCGCAGTCAAAGGGATTATCATAAATATGGAAATTTCTCAAAGACCAGCGGAGGAATAAATTATGTCGGACATCTGTCAGACACCGGGTGTCTGACATTTTGACGGCGGAGAGGCAACCTCTCCGCCGCTTTTTTAATACTGGTGTTAAACGTCGGAGGTTTAACATTTTGGAGCGGCGGCTACTCCTATATATCGCGGATGGGGGGTCTTTACATAAAACAGTGCACTTAGTGATAAAATACAAGAATGGAGAAAAATTTTGATGGTTGGAATGAGCGGAAAAAATCCATAGACAAACCCGAATCTTTAGCTGATTTTCATGAACGGGAAATATGGTGGTGTTCAATTGGGGTAAATGTAGGCTCGGAACAACATTCGCAAACCAGCGATTTTAGCAGACCTATTTTGATTGTTAGAAAATTTACCCGGGACGTGTTTTGGGGTATACCTCTTACCACAAAGACCAAGGATATTGATTTTAGGATGCGTTTTATTTTGGAAGGAATTGAAAATGATTTGCTTATCTTGCAAATGCGGGTTTACGACAGAAAACGGCTTACACGCAAAATTGGCGTCATGCCCAAAAGTGATTTTGCCGAGCTGACTGATATTATTAAGAATCTCCTATATAACGAAACCCCCGCTTGCGCGGGGTTCTCGGAGGCCGAAGCCAATGTGTATTCTCATCTTAGCATTCTGATACCCTGTGTCAATAAGGTGCTAATAGACAATGTTTGCTATCATCTACGCGGCGGAGAGGCCACCTCTCCGCCGCTTTTTATCCCGCACCTTTTTGGCAAAAAGGTGCGGGATTTTAATTTTAATGACAGAAACAGAAAATTTTGCGACAATGAAAACCAGTATGGAATTCAAAGTAACCCCAGAATTTGCCGGGGAAAGGTTGGATGTTTTTTTGCACGCCAAATATTTTTATTTCTCCCGTAGCTGGATCCAAAAACTAATAAAGAAAGGTGAAACCAAGGTAAATTGTAAAAAAGCAGAATCCAGCACCAAACTCAAAGTAGGCAGCTTGGTTGAATTTGAACCAGAACCACCGCCGGAAATATCGCTCGCAGCCGACGAATCTCTTTCAGAAAAAATAAAAATAGTCTTCGAAAATGAAAGTTTTTTGGTTATAGATAAACCAACGGGAATATCCACCCACCCTTCTTCCACCGAACCCCAAGGCACTATTGTAAATTGGTTACTCTACCATTACCCACCCGTAAAATCCGTGGGCGATAATTTGGAAAACGGCAATATTCGACCTGGCATAGTTCACCGCCTCGATAAAGATACCTCTGGCCTTATGGTTATGGCTAAAAACCAGCCAACTTTTTTATGGCTAAAAAAACAGTTTCAAGCTCATAAGGTTACTAAAAAATATGTGGCCCTAGTTGACGGCTCGCCTCAAGATGATGCCGGTAAAATTGAGCTAAACATAGTACGATCCAAACAGGATCCCACTAAAAATACCGTGACCACATCTAAAACTTTAGGGCGCTATGCCCTCACCTACTGGCAGATTACACGCCGATACCCCAACCACACTTTGCTTACAGTTACGCCTCAAACCGGCCGGATGCACCAAATAAGAGTTCACTTTAAAAGCATGGGTTGGCCGGTGGCCGGAGATAAAAAATACGGTTCGCCTCGGCTGGACCCCAAACATTTAGGCCGAATGTTCCTGCACGCCGAATACTTAAGTTTTAAATTGGAAAATGGCGAAAAGTTCTCTTTTAATGCTCCTTTGCCGGCCGAGCTGGCCAACTGCTTGAAAAATCTGCCGCATATGGTAGTATAATCCCAATCTACGAATTTAATTAGGAGCGTTAGGATGCATTAGGATTTTTCGGATTATTTTATCAAGTCCTCTATGAACCAACTTCAAGACTTTATTAAATCTGAATATGCCGTTCTAAAAGAAAGCCCAGCCGCAGGGTCCGGTTTTCGTGTGGGTGATACAGTTAAAGTGCACCAAATGATTAAGGAAATCACCACCACTAAAAAAAATATTTCTAAAACCGCCAAAAAAGCTTTGGAAAGGGCCGGCGGTGAAACTAAAGGACCAGTGGAAAGAATCCAGGTTTTTGAAGGTGTGGTTATTGCCAAAAAACACGGCACCGAACCGGGTGCCACCTTTACCGTTAGAAAAATCTCGGGCGGAATTGCTGTAGAAAAAATATACCCGCTTTATTCGCCTACTCTAAAAAAAATTGAGGTTGTTTCGCGCACCAAAATCAGGCGGGCTAAACTATACCATCTAAGAGAAAAATTCCATCGAGCTTCTAAAAGAATGATATTGAATGCAACACCCAAGACCGAAAAAACATCCGATAATTAAATAAACATCCCCACAACACAGTGCGGGATGTTTTTGTTTGAATGACTTTGGTATATGCTATAGCTTGATGTATAATTAGATAATGAAGCCGCTAGGCAAAGTTGAAATTAAATGGTCGCAGTCTTTTGCATATGCTATAGGTCTTTTGGTCACAGACGGAAACCTTTCTTCCGACAGAAGACATGTTATTTTTACTTCTAAAGATCTGGAATTAGTTAATAAATTTCAAAAAAGTTTAAAAATCAATCTCCACGTTGGTAAAAAATCGAGCGGCTCTAATAAAAATAAGGAATATTATGTTATTCAGATTGGAGATGTGTTGTTTTATCAATTTTTAATTAGCATAGGCCTAATGCCCAATAAGACAAAAATAATCGGGACGGTTAAAATACCTAAAATATACTTTGCTGATTTTCTACGCGGTCACTTTGATGGAGATGGAAGTTTTTATTCATATTGGGATCCACGCTGGAAATCAAGTTTTATGTTTTATACTACCTTTGTTTCTTCTAGCAAGATTCATATAGACTGGCTACGTGAAAAAATTTTCAGTCTAGCTAATGTGAAGGGCCATATAACCAAAAATATTAATAACTCAGTTTATCAGTTGAAATATGCAAAAATGGAATCCTTGAAATTACTGCCTAAACTATATTACGATAAGGACGTTGTTTGCCTAAAAAGAAAGAGAGTCAAAATAGAAAAAGTCATTAAAATCAGCAATAAACAAAGCGCGGGTGGTGTAACGGTAGCCACGCAGGCTTGAGGTGCCTGTGCCGAAAGGCGTGGAGGTTCGACTCCTCTCCCGCGCACCAGAAAGGAAAGGGTATCAGCTTGAATTGTATTTTGTACAATGTCTGTCAAACATTGAATGTCTGACAAAGGTTGATAGAACTTTCGAGGCAAAAAGAAATTCCCGATTCCGTTAAAAACAGAAAAGCGAAGTCCAGCACTGAATTTTATTCTAGTGCTGGGAAAAA
>CAYHXG010000011.1:0-4294 GCA_964360575.1 uncultured Candidatus Saccharibacteria bacterium
TGGAGGTTTTAATTGCCAATTATGCTATTAGGAATTTAATCAGGGAAAACAAGGTCCACCAGTTAGATTTGGTTATAGAAACTAGCACCGACAAGGGTATGATATCTATGAATAAATCACTTTCGGAACTGGTTCGCCAGGGGCAAATTTCTTTAGAAAACGCCGAAATATATTCGTTGAATCCGTCGGAGCTGTCGTCACTGTTAGCTCATTGATTATGCGAACAACGAATAATGCCGAATATTACGAACGAAAACAGGAAGTAAAGTTAAGAAGGCAGGATTTGATAGAGCCTGAATTGAGCTATAATGTTTTGGGTATTGCATTTAGAGTATTTAACGATCTAGGACCTGGACTTTACGAAAAAAACTACCAACAAGCGATGGCTATTGGCCTCTCGGGAAAAAATATTAAGTTTATCCAGCAATTTCCCATAAAACTTAGATTTTTAGAAGAGTCTGCTCGTTTATTTTGGGAGTGATAATGTTTTTTCTAAGAGAATAATTAATTTGGATTCGTAGTATTCGTTCAGGTTCGTTGTTCGCATATATACTCATGAAGTTTAACTACCAAGCCCGAACAGCCGAGGGTGTAGTCCAAACCGGTACAGTGGAAGCTCCCAGCCAAGATGTGGCGGTGGAGACTTTACATCGGCACAGTTTGGTTATTTTAGAAATAACCCAAGAGAAAGCTGGTTTTGTTTTAAGCTTAAGCGCCGAGTTACCTTTTTTCAATAAAGTTAAAAATCAAGATATCGTAATTTTTTCTCGGCAGCTCGCAGTCTTGTTCGATGCTCAAGTGCCTTTAGTTCAGGCTCTACGCACTTTGGCTGACCAAGCTCCGCCGGCGCTCAAAAGAATTGTTATGGAGATTGCCTCGGGTGTGGATTCTGGTACGGCTTTTTCGCAATCTCTGGAAAAATTTCCCAAGGTTTTTTCTTTTTTTTATGTTTCGGTGGTGCGAGCCGGCGAGGCTTCGGGCCGCTTACAAGAAGTGCTTAATTATTTGGCCGACCACGAAGAAAGGTCTTACGACCTAAACAAAAAAGTTAAAGGCGCTTTAACCTACCCAATTTTCGTGGTCTCGGCTTTGGTAATTGTAGGAGCGGTGATGATGATTTTCGTGGTACCGCAGTTAACGAGTGTTTTGGAAGAATCGGGCCAAGAGTTGCCGTTTCTTACCAAGATAATTATAAGTTTGAGTGATTTTATGCGTAGCTATTGGTGGACAGGTCTTTTGGCTATAGGGGCCATTGTGGGCGGTATTTGGTACGCTTTGCAAAATAAGACCGGGCAAGATTATTGGGATAAAATAAAACTTCATATTCCAATTTTTGGTGGTATTTTTAGAAAAGTATATCTGGCTCGGTTTTCGGAAAACTTAGGCACGCTCATTAAGGGTGGCATACCCATAATTCAATCTTTAACCATAACGGCCGATGTGGTGGGTAACGTTGTCTACAAGGATATAATCTTAAAATCGCGCGAAGAAGTGCGGCGGGGTAATACCATGAATTCTGTTTTTGCCGCGAGTAAAGCTGTGCCACCGATGGTGGCCCAGATGATTATGATCGGCGAGCAAACTGGAAAATTGGACGCTCTACTTGCCAAAATGGCGACTTTTTTTCAGAAGGATGTGGATAATGTAATGGAGAATCTAACGTCTTTGATTCAGCCTATTTTAATACTTGTTTTGGGAGCCGCGGCCGGTGTCTTAGTTGCAGCGATTTTACTTCCAATATATAATCTAAGCAGTGGATTATAAGCAAACATAATCCGAGTCTACCTACTAATGGTTCATTAGTAGATTAGTAGCTATTGGTAATTGGTAGGGTTATGATTATTTTATCAACAATTATTTAAATACAATGTCTAAGTCAATCAAACTAAACAAAGCCTTGGGTTTTACACTGGTCGAGTTATTGGTGGTTATTGCCATTATTGGTATCTTGGCTTCGGTGGTGTTGGTGTCTTTAAACAGTGCCAGGTCCAAAGCTCGCGATGCTCGCCGTATAGCCGATTTGCATCAACTTTCTTTGGCTATGGAAAGTTACTATGATTCCAACCAAGGCCGTGACGGCGCCGGCGCCGACACTGGTTTTGATTACCCTAGTAACACCGATGTACCAACTTCTTTGGCACTTTTGGTTTCGGGTGGCTTTATGAGTGCGGTACCCAAAGATCCTCAAACCAGTGCCAATTATTCCTTTGCGTCTTTAGGTTCGGGCGACACCTGCTCTAGCTATCATATTGGCGCTACTTTGGAGAATGCTTCTAATGCCGCTTTGAGCAGTGACGCCGATGCCGCGGCCGGAACCGGTTGTACTGGCAGTACCGATTTTGCCGGAACGGATCCTATTTACGATATCAAGCCCTAGTTTCAATTATCAGTTTTTAGTTATTGGTTTCAAGTTCTAGTCTTTTGGTTTCGGTTTTGGGTTAAACTAATAACTACGACTAATAACTATAACTATGAACCAAAGACTAAAAACCAGTAGAGGCTTTACTCTAGTTGAGTTACTGGTTGTTATAACCATAATAGGTATCTTGGCCACAGTGGCCTTGGTTTCGTTAAATTCGGCCAGATTAAAAGCCCGCGATGCTAAAAGATTGGGTGATGTTCGGCAAATCGCTTTAGCCTTAGAATTTTGTTACAACGAAATTGGAAAATATCTACCCGCTTCTACTTTTCCCGCAGCGGGTTCGCCTTTGACCTGCGGTGGTAATACCTATATTACCGGTATGCCGGCCGACCCTTCGGGTGGTAACTACACCTACGGTGTGGATAATGACTCTAACCCCCAAAAATATGTGGTTGCTACCAAACTGGAGGGCGTGTCGGTTGCCGCGTTAGGCACCGATAAAGATGGCGCGATCTACAGTGTAGACTGTGAAGACCCAGTTTATTGTTTGGTGCCCTGACTTCCAAAAATTAACAAAAACCCCACCATCTCAGTGGGGTTTTTGTGGTATAATTCAATCAAATGAATGTTGTTCTAGCTTTTGTTTTGGGTCTGGTGGGCGGGAGTTTTATAAATGCCGCGGTCTGGCGCGCTCATAAAGGCAAAAATATAATTTGGGCGAGGTCGCAATGTATTCACTGCGGGCATAAGCTGGGTTTTTTTGACCTTATACCTGTAGTTAGTTTTTTCATTTTAGGCGGGCGGTGCCGCTATTGCCGCAAAAAGATAAGCTGGCAGTATCCACTAGTGGAACTAGCTAGTGGCCTAGGGTTTTATTTTTTGGCGGCGCGATTTGATTTAGATTTATTTATTTGGCTCGCTGGAATTTTTCTCATTACGGTTTTTGTTTTCGTCTATGATCTTAAATATCTTCTAATTCCTAACGGTGCAATTTTTTTGGGTTTGGCTGGGGTGGCTTTGGGGCTCGCCTATTTTAAGCGATTGGGTTCGGGTCACGAATTTTTAACGGCTATATTGATTTTTGCTTTTTTCTTTTTGTTGCACCATTTTTCGAGAGGCCGCTGGGTCGGTGGTGGTGATGCTAAACTCGGTTTCTTTCTAGGGTTGTGGTTGGGTTGGCCGGCTGGGCTTACGGCGGTTATTCTCGCCTATATTCTGGGTGCTGTGGTTGGCCTGGCGCTTATGGCAACCAAACAGGTTACTTTAAAAAGCAAAATTCCTTTTGGACCATTTTTGGTTACGGGGGCTTGGTTGGCCTATTTATGGAGCGAGAGCATATTGGGATGGTATGGCGGTTTATTATTGTTGAATTAGGAATTAGGAATTAGGAATTAGGCGTCCCCTCAATTCTTAATTCATGATTCGTAATTCAAAAAAAAGTTCCACGATTCAAAGCGGTTTTACCCTTGTAGAGCTTGTGGTCATTATCGGCATCATTGGTTTTATGTCGGCTGCCGTACTTTCCAGTCAAAACAAGGGCGCCGACCAAAGAAGATTAATCTTGGAGACGAGAAAATTGGCTCAAAACATAAGAAAGGTTCAAAACTCGGCTTTGTCATCCACAATTCATAATTGCGGCGGCAGCAATAAAGTGGTGTCTTTTGGTATAATTCTAGATGAGGATACCGCCGATAGATATCTACTTTCGGCCGATTGCAACGAAGATAAAATTTACGATGCTGGCAGTGATCCGTTGGTTGCTACAGTTATTTTGACCGATACGCGCCTAAGTAATGTTAGCCCCAAAAATGGCGGCAATGCTTTAGAGGTTTATTTTGTGCCGCCTTTGCCAGTTACGGCTGTAAATACCAATGTAACCGATTCAGCCAGCGGCACCATTACTTTATGTGGCATTAGAGATACCTCGCTTTG
>CAYHXG010000011.1:4394-9318 GCA_964360575.1 uncultured Candidatus Saccharibacteria bacterium
CCGATTCAGCCAGCGGCACCATTACTTTATGTGGCATTAGAGATACCTCGCTTTGTCGAAATATTTATATAAATGCGAGAGGAGCAGTTAGTATACAATAGGTGGTCACAAAACATAAAACATAAAACATGAAACATGAAACGTATAACATAAATAGTTTACTTACAAAAAAGTTTTTTAATTTCAGGTTACATGCTTCATGCTTCAGGTTTCATGATTCTGGTTTCTCACTCATAGAAGCTATTGTGGCTATTGGTGTTATTTCTGTGGGTATGGTGGGTTCGATGGTGCTTTTGGCTAAAAGTTCGTCGCAATCCAGTATTTTAAAAGATAGGGTTGTGGCGGCCCATTTGGCGGCCGAAGGTATAGAGATAGTGCGTAACATCAGGGACAGTAATTGGCTGGATCCCAGTAACCCGGGCTGGCGTGACGGACTTCCCAATACTGTAGCGGGCATAGTCGATTACAACAGCACCTCGGTTGATACCTCGGATGCCAGCGATGCTAGGAGATGCTTAAACTGGAATGGCAGTGTTTACCGCCATGCTGTGGCGCCCATCTACACCTGTACCACTACTTTTAAAAGACATATTGAACTTGTTACAAAATCGGAAGCTATTGGAGGCACTAATGTGGATTATCTAGAAGTAAAAAGCATTGTGGAGTGGAAAGAAAAAAGTCTTACGCGTGATTTAACCGTTATAGATCATTTGTATGATTGGAAATAATTTAGCCATAAAACATATAACATGAAACCTAAAACACATAAAATAAAAAAAACTCCACGCCCTGTGTTCCATGTTCCATGTTTCATGTTTCGTGATTCTGGATTCACACTAGTTGAATTGGTGGTGGCTATGGGCGTTTTTGCCACAGTGGTAACGGCGGTCAGCTCTATTTTTGTAAGCACCGTAGGTTCGCAAAGAAAAAATGTTAACCAACAAGAGGTTTTGGAAAACGCCCGCTATGTTTTGGAAACTATTAGTCGCTCTATCAGGCAAAGCACTATTACTCAACCCGCGGGTGATGCTACGCAATCAACCTTACAGTTGAGCCATCCCGTAAAAGGTATAGTGGTGTATCAGTTGGATAATAATCAGATAAAAGAAAGTTTGCAGGGTAACCCGGCTGTGGCTTTAAGTTCCACGGGTGTGGTGATAACACGTCTTGATTTTATAGTGGCTGGCAATAGTGCGCCTCCTTCCGATAACAACCAGCCTCGAGTAACCATTGTTATTTCCTTACGAAACACCGAGGTTAAAGCCGGCACCGAGAGTTTAATCAATTTGCAAACAACCGCCACACCCAGAAATTTGCAAATACAATTATAAAAATTATGGATAACAAAGGGATTGCTTTATTGATCACAATGGTTCTTTTAGGCACCATCATTGCCACAGCTTTAGGCGTGGCAGTTTTAACCACAGCCCAAACCGGTGTTACTCGCTTGGTGGATGACTCGGTGATGGCGGTGTTTGCTGCCGATGCCGGTGCCGAGAAAATGTTTTATGCTTGTTCCGGCAAAATCAACCCTTATCCCAGCCCGGCTAATTTTACCAATACCGATGTAGGCAATGGGGCCAGATATGATGTTTGTATGGATAACGATAGCCTTGCTCCTTGTACCGATTCTTGTAATGATACGCAGGTGCGCAGCCGTGGCCAAAGAAACACTGCCCAACGTTCGTTTGAGGCCACTTATTAAGGGCTTGGCCCAAGAAACGGAACGAAGTGAACGTTTCTTGGCTGCCAAACCTTACCCCGCCCCAATTTTGCTTCGGATAACCCCGCGCAGTGCGCCCCGCGAATAGCGGGATCCCGCTAAGGGCGAAGCGCTGCGCCCCTAGAAGGGTGTGGCTATTCGCCACTCGCGCTTCGCATGACTATATTTTGCAAAATTGGGGCGGGGTCTATATTTTACAGCTACTCGTTCTACTCGCAGGTAAAATATGACAAAAACCGAAACTCAAAAAAGAATAGAGAAATTAAAAGCGGAGATTAACCATCACCGCTATCTTTATCATGTGCTGGATAAACCGGAAATTTCCGATTCAGCTTTAGATAGCCTCAAACACGAACTCTCCAATTTAGAGGAGCAATTTTCGGAATTGGTAACAGCAGATTCGCCCACACAAAGAATTGGCGGCGAGGCTTTGCCGTTTTTTAAAAAAATAAACCACCGCTCGCCCATGCTCTCACTCACAGATGTTTTTAACAGAGGAGAATTTGACGGTTGGATAAGCCGAATTTCTAAACTGGTGCCCAGCGACAAGCTAGAATTTTTCGGCGAGCTAAAAATAGACGGCTTTGCCGTTTCTTTAATATATAAAAAGGGTTTGTTAAATGCAGGTGCCACTCGCGGCGATGGCCGAATAGGCGAAGATATAACCGAAAATTTAAAAACCATAGAAGCTATTCCCTTAAGATTGAGAGAGCCTAAGGAATCGGAAATTAAAAAAATAGGCTTAGATTCGGCTCGGGTTTTAAAGTTAGTAACCTTGGGCGAGCTAGAAGTGCGGGGCGAAGTTTTTATGACCAAGGCGGTTTTTGAAAAAATAAACCGCGAACAAAAAAAGTTTGGTCTACCAGAATATGCTAACCCGCGCAACACCGCGGCGGGCAGTATTCGTCAGCTTAATCCGGCGCTCGCGGCCAAAAGGCAACTGGATTTTTTGGCTTATGATTTAGTTAGCGATGTGGGCCAGACCAAACATTCTCAGGAGCATGATTTGCTTAAACTTTTGGGGTTTAAGACAGATAGGTATGCTGTGGAATTAAGAACATCGGAAGCTGTGGCCGAATTTTGGAATAAAATAAAAAGAGAAAGAGAGAAATTGGCTTGGGAGATAGACGGTTTGGTAATCTCTGTAAATAAAAATCAGATTTATACCAAACTAGGTGTGGTGGGTAAAGCCCCGCGTGGCGCGGTGGCTTTTAAGTTTCCCGGCGTGGAATCTGCCACCAAAGTTAAAAATATTATTGTGCAGGTGGGACGCACCGGAGTGTTAACGCCAGTGGCTGTTTTGGAACCAGTGGATATTAGCGGAGTTACGGTGGCGCGCGCGACTTTGCATAACGAAGATGAAATTCGCCGTTTGGATGTGAGGGCGGGCGATACAGTTATTGTTCAGCGTGCCGGTGATGTGATTCCCGATGTGGTTAAAGTCTTAACCAATCTGCGGCCAAAAAATTCTAAAATATTTCATTTCCCCAAGAAGTGCCCGGTTTGCGCTAAAGAGGTGAAACGATCGGCGGGTGAGGCGGCTTACCGGTGTATAAATAAAAAATGCCCGGCCCAACATCGGGAAAACTTGTATCACTTTGTTTCCAAAAGAGCTTTTGATATTGTCGGCTTGGGTTCGGAGATTGTAGATAAGTTGGTGGATGTAGGCTTGATTAAAGACTCTTCTGACTTTTTTAAACTGGAGCCGAAAAAACTTCTGGAACTCGAAGGTTTTGCCGAAGTTTCAGCGAACAAACTCGTTGCTTCCATCCAAAAATCAAAAAAAGTTTCTTTGGCTCGCTTCGTCTATGCTTTGGGTATAATCCATGTAGGCGAGGAGACGGCTAACTTGCTTGCCGTATATTTTGGCGATTTTGATGACCTAGCCTCAGCCAAGGTGGAACAATTGCAAAAAGTTCCGGGTGTGGGCGAAAAGGCGGCGCGCAGTATTAAAAATTGGTTCGATGCTAAAGATAATAAAGAGTTGGTCCAAAGATTGGTTCGGCTGATCGAAATTCAAAAACAGCCCAAGATTTCTAAAAAATTGATGGGCAAAACTTTTGTCTTAACCGGCACACTGGAAAGCTTGTCGCGCGATTCGGCCAAAGAAAAAATCCGCCTCTTAGGCGGTGATGTGTCTAGTTCGGTTTCCAAAGAAACCGATTACGTGGTGGCCGGCGAAAACGCTGGGTCTAAATTTGATAAAGCCCAAACTCTGGGTGTAAAAATAATTTCGGAAAAAGAGTTTTTGAAAATAGTGAAATGACCTTAGCCTATCATCTTGTATGGACACGATGCATATTTATATTTAATCTTTTATATCTCTTACATATTCATATTATATATTACACTTAATACCTATAACACTTATCTTAACAAAATTCTCACGATCGTAAAAAGTATGTTAAGATAAGAATAAGTCTGTCTTTGTTTTATTTTTATTGGATAAAAGCAATATGTCTAATAAAACTTTGGAAAAGGGAAATTCAATTTCAAAACTTGTTTTGGAAAAGCTATCAGAGATTGGGAGTTTGACTCTGGATGGTTTATTGCCCCGCAATCGTGTTGAATCCAGAATATGGCGTCGGGCACTGGGTTTGCCGGAAGGTTATGAATTTTCCCAGCCGACTTTTTCGGTTGTCTTGAACCGTTTAAAGAATCAAGGATTAGTGGCAAAAACAGGCGGGCGGAAATATGCTATATGGTTACTTACCCCCAAAGGTAAAAATAAAATAGATTCTTATTACATAAAGGCGGCTAAAAGCGATGGTGTACCCAGACTGGTTATGTATGATGTTCCGGAAACAGAAAGAAAGAAAAGGGATTTATTAAGATACGAACTTGTTGCGTGCGATTACAGGCAACTGCAAAAAAGTGTTTGGTTGGGCTACGCTCCTTTACCCGAGGAGTTTATTCAATCGCTTAAAGATATGAATCTCAAGAATAAAGTGCAGATAGTTAGCATTCATAAATCTGGCACCTTAGCAGAATTTTAGTTTTTGGATGTTCATCTTTCCTAGTTTTCCTAATTATTTTTTGTAGTTTCTATATTTGATTTGCCAAAATTTTCTTCTAACTTTTAAAACTTATCTTAACAACATTCTCACGATCGCAAGATAGTTGTTAAGATAAGATTATAACATAAAGTTCTCGAGCTGGATAGATTATAAAAAATCCCCAGCGGCGCGTTGGCCGCTGGGG
>CAYHXG010000012.1:0-8914 GCA_964360575.1 uncultured Candidatus Saccharibacteria bacterium
GTGTTTAAAAATCGCTCTAAAATCCCCAGTAACATTTATGCTTCTAAACCCCAACCATTCATCATGCAAGGCGTGGTTATTAAGCAAGATATTATAAGGATCATCTAAAAACAGCTTTAGTCGTTTATCAAATTGATCTCTTATCTTTTTAGGATGTCTTTTATAACTTTTCTTAAAATTTTTATGAAAAGAAACCTTCATTAAGAATGGAGGTATTTAATGGCTTCGTCGTAAGTAAACGGTCCTTTTAGATTCTTCCCCAAACGAATATCCGCGTCAATTTTTTTAAGCAATTTTTGGGTTTTTTTGTTGGGTGTGGGCGGAGAAGAAAAAATAATCTTTTTTTCTCTAATTAAGTCCCGCAGATAAGCGTTAATTATAGTGCCCAAAGGCAAACCCAATTCTTGTGCCACTTTTTGGGCTTCTTGTTTGAGTTTTTTGTCGGTTTTTACATTAAGCAGAGTTTTCTCCATATATCCTTAGTATATACTGTGGATATCACGGGCGTCAAGATAAACCATTAGGGGTAAGAGAAATAATTGCCGTATTCTTTTGCCCTAAACCAAATTTTTTTCATATTATTTTTTTAACTTTCAAATAGTTTTTGATTGAAACTCTCGTGGAATTGTTTAGCGGCAATTTTAAAGACTCCTTTGGTTCTATCCAAATAAAATCCTGACCTTCATTGTTTAGTTTAATTTTTGTAGAATTAGTTTTACAATAAAAATCAAAAAATATAAAATGTTTCTTTTTCCAGAAAGTTTGGTCAAAAATACATTCCTGAATTCCTAGAGACTTAATTGAATAAACATCTAAATTAGTTTCTTCTTTCATTTCTCGTTTTACAGCCTCCTCTAGTTTTTCGCCTAGCTCCACGTGTCCGCCAGGAACTACATATTTACCGTTCCATTTACTATCAGATTTCACCAAAAGTATTTTTCCATTTTTATTAACAATCAGGGCCCCCTACTGTTGGTTCTGGATAGATTTTATTTGGTTTTTTCATGGTTTCTATACTAAAATCTTTTTATTCCAAAATATATTTTCGACTTTTCTTGATTTGTTAAAAGTCCAGTTATGTTTAGATATCTTTCCTAATTTTGAACTATTGCTAATAGCTTCATCGTTGCCTACATAAAATCCTATGTGTTTATGGCATTTGCCATCACTAGATTCTTGTTCTTCCCAAACTAAGACACTGCCCGGCTCTGGATGTTGTATTCTTTCCCAGCCATTTTTTTCTAGGTCTCTCACGGTTCCATCTACGGTTCCATGGATTTTATAAATTAACTTAAACATTGCCAAAATTGAGGAAACATAGAAAGCGCAGGATAACTTGCCATCTTCCATGATGTCCTGTTTTTTGTCATTAACTTTCGCATAAAAATTTTTAAAAATTTCTGAACCCACGCTGTTTTTCATAACAGATAGATAGGTTTTATAGATATCGGGGATGACTTGGTTTAGCATGTTTATTTTAAATATTTTTTACCTTTTAACTTCTCTGGCAAAAGGTCATCGCTGGTGTATTTTTCGTAACCTTGGCCGTAGCCGATGTCTTTCATAATTTTGGTGGGGGCGTTGCGGATTTTTAAAGGTATAGGCAGGTTGCCGTGTTTTTTAACATCGGCCATGGCGGCCATATAGGCGTCGTAGGCCCGGCGGTCTTTCTTACATTGTGCCAGATAAACCACCCCATGCGCTAGATTAATGCCGCATTCAGGCAGGCCAATGGTTTCGCAGGCTCTAAAAACGTCGTTCGCCACCACCAGTGCCGTGGGTTGAGCGAGCCCAATATCTTCGCTCGCAAATATTACCATTCTGCGAGCAATAAATTTGGGGTCTTCGCCACTGTCTATCATCCGAGCCAGATAATATACCGCGGCATCGGGTTGGCTCGCTCGCATGCTTTTTATAAACGCGCTGATTGTATTGTAGTGCTCTTCACCTTTTTTGTCGTAGCGTAAAAATTTAGATTGCAGAGCATTTTTTAAATTATCCAGCGTGATTTTTCCGTAAAGATTTTGCGTGGCTTCTAAAAGCCCGATAGCTTGGCGAGCATCGCCATTAGCCATGTTTATTAGCCAATTTTTAGATTCTTTATCCAGTTTTAATTTGGTTCGACTAATTATTTCGGCCATCTCCGAATCAGTCAATTCGTTAAGAATAAACACTCGCAGGCGCGAGAGCAGGGGAGAGATAACTTCAAAACTGGGATTTTCGGTGGTGGCGCCAATTAAAGTTAATTCGCCCGATTCCACATAGGGCAATAAAAAATCCTGTTGGGCTTTGTTAAAGCGGTGAATTTCATCTAAAAATAAAATTTTTGGTTGTATGTTGTTAATATTGTTAGACGTCGGAGGTTTAACAATAGAATCTTTGAGGATTTTCTTAATGTCGTCTTTGCCAGCTGAAACAGCCGAGAGCTCATAAAATTTAGCCTCTAAAACACCGGCATAAATTTTAGCTAAAGTAGTTTTACCCACGCCCGGCGGGCCCCACAAAACAAACGAAAAGAGGTGTTTCTTTTCAATAGCCACCCGGATCGGCTTGCCTAAACCAACCAAGTGTTCTTGGCCTATAAACTCATCCAGTTTTTTCGGCCTAATTTTAGAAGCTAGAGGTTCCATGTTTATATATTAAACTACATCCAAACAGACCAAAAATCACTATTGACAATATTATATTCGTTGATTATAGTTGGCATGTTAGCTAAATAGATCTTTTAAAATTAAAACCCAGAAAGGAGAGTAGAAATGCCTGTTTATGTGTGTATGATCATGATAATCCCAGTGTTAATAGGATTAGTTGGCCTAGCAAGTTCCAAAGGCAAAATCACGCTAAAGGAGTTTTTCACCCAACAAGGGGTACTCCTTGCGATAGTTATTTTAGGATATTTCATATCTAGATGGACATCAACTCAGGATGTAGAGGTTTGGAGCGGTGAAATAGTTAAAAAAGAAAAGAACAAAGTGTCCTGTAGTCATTCTTACCCCTGTAATCCGCATCCGTGCAATTGTGATAAAAACGGTTGCGATACATGCTGGGATACTTGTTACGATCATGCTTATGATTGGGACTGGAACTTATATACTAGCAACAGGGAGGATAGGGTTATTACCGTAGACAGAATTGATTCGCAAGGAAGTGAGGAGCCACCTCGCTGGACGCAAGTCAAAATCGGTGACCCTACGGCCCAAGCTCACGATTTTACTAACTATATCAAAGCCAATCCGGGAAGCATATTAAGAAGAAGTGGAGTGGCCGAACTGTATAAGGGGCTTATTCCCAAGTATCCCAATAAAATCTATGACTATTATTACTGTGATAGATTTTTGGTAGTTGGTGACGTTAATGTGCCGGGTATCGAAAAATGGAACCGGCAACTAAATGTAACGAACGCTGATCTCGGCGCCAAGAAAAAAATGAATATAGTTGTAGTGGCGGTAGCGTTAAACGAACCTGAATACGCCTATGCTTTGGAGGAAGCCTGGATTGGTGGCAAGAAAAATGATTTAGTGATTGTTATTGGCATACCTAGCTACCCAAAAATCGAGTGGGTGAGTATTTTTTCGTGGAGTACCGCAGAAGATCTCAAAGTAGAGTTGCGTGATGCCATAATCAGGGTAGGTACAATGGAAAGGAGGGAAGAAATTGGAAAACTAATCTACCAGATGGCCGATGAGAAATTTATTCATCGCCATATGGATGATTTTAAGTATCTAATGGCAGGCGCTCAGCCGGGAACGGCCGGCACAATCATTCTATTCATCACGGGAACATTACTTTCAATAGGCATGACAATTTCTTTTTGGAAGAATGATCCTTTTGGTGATAGATACCGCTAACCCCTCAATCATAAAGGAGATTCGAAATGGGTAAGGCACTTATCATCTTCCTTATTGTGCTAGGGACTTTGTTAGTTGCGGGAGTATCCCTAGCTATGGGCTTCATCGGATTTCAGAATACCTGCAAGGATTTTGAGATCCAGATAGAAGCTCAATATACAGACAATCGGAATGTATACGATAATGGTTACAAAGAAGTTTTGGAGAAGTCGCAAGTGCCCGAGATGTATACGGATCAGTTGAAAGAGCTTTACGCCGGAGCCATGAGTGGAAGATACGGCGAGGAGGGCTCTCAGGCACTTTTCCAATTCATTCAGGAACAAAATCCCGCGCTGGACCCAGAAATATTCCGGCAGATCCAGCAATCGATTGAAACGTTTAGAAGAAGGTTTACACAAGCCCAGCGGGAGTTGGTTTCTAAAAAGCAAGCTTACCAAAGGTATTACGCCGCTACCACTTCCGGGCGTTTCTACAACATGCTGAGGGGTTACCCCAAGGCCGATATGGGTCGGTACGACATTGTGACTTCTGGAAGAACAGAGGAAACATTTTCGACAAAAAAGGATGAACCTTTGAACTTGAAGTAGCGTGTGTTCTTTATCTATGAAGGCGCGGACTAGACTAGTCCGCGTTTTATTTTTGGTAAAAATATTTTTCTTTACATTGGAATATAAATGTTATATATTCAAAGGCGACTTATGAGCTCAATATTTAACAAAATCATCTCTTACAAATACATTGCTGCGGCGGTGCGATTCGCGGTAGCGCGTAAAATAACGAGCCTAGTTATAGGTATTGTTATTGTTGGTTTAGGTTATTGGGGTATTAGCTCTGTAACTGGAAACGATGGCAAAACGCGTTATGTTTTGGCGATGGTGGCAAGAGGAAATTTAAGCGTTACCGTGACCGGTAATGGCCAAGTTTCATCTTCCGACCAAATAGATGTAAAACCCAAAGTTTCGGGTGATGTGGTTTATGTGGGCGTTAAAAGTGGTGAAAATGTGGCAGTTGGAACTCTAATAGCTCAGCTAAACACCCGCGATGCCGTAAAAGCTGTGCGCGACGCCGAAGTAAACTTGGAAAGCGCTAGAATTACCCTTGCCAAACTTAAAAAACCGGCCGACATATTGTCTTTGACTCAATCAGAAAATTCTTTAACAGAGGCTCGCGAAAACTTAAAAAAAGGCTACGATGAAATTTTTAGTGACATGGCGGATGCTTTTTTGGATTTACCCACCGTTGTTTCTGGTTTGCAGGATGTGCTTTATGGCAAAAATGTAACGATTGGCCAAGACAATATTGCGGCCTACACCGATATGATTAAAAGTTACAACAACACAGCCCTAAACCTAAAAAACGATGTTGTTCAAAAATATGTGGTGGCGGGGAGTAGCTACGACAAAACCTTCGCTTTATATAAAACCGTGAGCCGCTCTTCCGATTCTGCAGTTATAGAAAATTTGGCAGGGAAAACTTATGAAACCGTAAAAAATACGGCTGATGCTGTAAAAAGCGCAAGTAACCTATTGGATATGGTTAAAAAAGAGCTTTGGGGAAGAAATTTAAACATTCCAGCTAGCCTGGCTGCTCACCAAAGTTCTCTGGCCGACTACACAAGTAAAATAAACTCCCAGGCTAGCGCTCTTTCGGGTTCAATAAATTCTATTGAAAACAGTAAGCGTGCTATTGCCGAAAAAACGGAGGTGCTTACCGACGTTAAAAAAGGATCGGATGATTTAGATTTAGCCGCGCAGGAACTTGCAGTAAAACAAAAAGAAAATGCTCTAGCAGACGCCAAAGAAAAATTGGCCGATTACTATATTCGCGCGCCTTTGGCTGGAACTATCGCCCAATTGAATATTAAAAAATCGGACAATGTTTCCGTTAGCGATGTTGTGACCATTGTGGTTACTCCGCAAAAATTTGCTGAAGTTTCTTTAAACGAAGTAGATATTGCCAGTATCAAAATAGGCGAAAAGGCTAAGTTAACCTTTGATGCCGTGGAGGATTTAAATTTGGAGGGCGAAGTAGCCGAATTAGATTTGATTGGAGCAGTGGATCAAGGCGTGGTTACTTATAATGTTAAAGTGGCCTTTGATGCCACCGATGAACGAATTAAACCCGGTATGAGTGTTAGCGCCAGCATTATCACAGAAACTAAGGAAAATGTTTTATTGGTGCCCAATAGTGCTCTTAAAACAGAAAATCGCGAGCGCTATGTGGAATTGCCGGCAGAGCCATTTACGGCCTCAGCTTCGCCCCAAGGTACAATATTAGATGTTTCTCCTAGAAAAACCGAAGTAGAAGTTGGGATTTCTAACGATAAATTCACCGAGGTAACTTCGGGCCTAAAGGAAGGCGATCAGATAATAGTTAGAACTGTCTTACCAAAAAACACAACCACAGCGCCAGCACCTAGTTTCTTTGGCCCACCTCGCGGAGGGGGAGGTGGGGGAGGAGTGAGAATACAAAGGTAATAAATCCGAAGCACGAAGCTCGAAATTCGAAACAATATCTAAATTATAAATTTTAAATATTTAAACATTAGAATTTGTTTCGTGCTTCGACATTCGAATTTCGAATTTGGCTTAATTGATTGAAGTAAAAAACATAACCAAAACCTATAAATCCGGTGAAATTGATTTTCAGGCTTTGCGTGGAGTAAGTTTTAAAATAGAAGACGGCGAATTTGTAGCTATTATGGGGCCATCGGGTTCGGGTAAATCCACCCTGATGCATATTATTGGCGCTTTGGACACGCCTACTACCGGAGAATATTTTTTAGACGGAGAAGATGTTTCTAAATTAAGTGATGACGCCTTGGCCGACATCAGAAAAAATAAAATAGGTTTTGTGTTTCAAGCTTTTAATCTTTTACCCCGAACCAGCGTTTTGCGAAACGTTATGCTGCCCTTAGTTTATGCCGGAATAAAAGACAGCGCTAGAAAAACACAAGCTGAGCTTGTTTTAAAATCGGTAGGACTCGATGAAAATCACTTTCGGCATCTTTCTAACCAGCTTTCGGGCGGGCAAATTCAACGAGTGGCTATTGCCCGAGCCTTGGTAAATAATCCCAATTTGATTTTAGCTGATGAGCCCACCGGCAATTTAGATTCCAAAACCGGAGAAGTGGTTTTAAGCACCTTTAAAAAATTAAACCGCGAAGAAGGTCGAACTATAATTTTAATAACGCATGAACACGATGTGGCTAAACACGCCGACAGAATAATAAGCATTCGCGACGGTTTGTTGGAAAGCGACCTAAATAAAACAAAATGAATTTTTATGATATCTTTCACGAAACCTACTCTGCTCTTTCAGCTAATAAAATCAGATCCGGCTTAACTATTTTAGGTATAGTTATTGGTATAGGTTCTGTTATTGCTATGGTTTCCATAGGTGAGGGTGCCAAAGCACAAATTCAAACCAGTATAGAGGGTTTAGGTTCCAACTTACTTACGATTTTACCGGGCGTGGTTCAACCCGGTCGAGGAATTGTGTCTTCAGGGCGGGGTGGGGCGCAGACTCTTACTAACGAGGATGCCAAAATTATAACCGAGATTGACGGTGTGGCTGCGGTTTCTCCCGAAGTTTCTCGGCGTTTTCAAATAGTGGCTTCAAGCGGCAACAACACCAACACCACAGTTACTGGCATAGAATCTCCTTATATTTTTATACGCAACTTAACGTTGGCTACCGGATCTTTTTTAGGTGAAAATGCTATTCGTGGTTTAGGCCGAGAAGCGGTACTTGGTGCCACAGTGGCTAAGGATCTTTTTGGCGAGAATACGGATCCAGTGGGAGAATTTGTTAGAATAAACAAAGTAAATTTTCGAGTGGTTGGAGTCTTAAACACTAAAGGTGGTGTAGGTTTTTCTGGCCCGGACGATATGATTCTTGTGCCGCTTTCTACCATGCAGAAAATTTTAGCCGGCGTGGATTATCTTTCTACAATTTCTGTAAGTGTGGCCGATAAAAATCGCATGAACGAAATTCGCGACAATGTTAATTACGCTTTAGCCGAAAAACATCGAGTAGACGAGCCGGATTTTTCTATAATTTCTCAAGAAGATATTTTAGGCACGCTTTCACAAGTTATAGATACTTTCACTATTTTTCTAGCTTCCATAGCCAGTATATCTCTAGTGGTAGGCGGCATTGGGATTATGAATATGATGTTAACCGCGGTGACCGAACGCACACGAGAAATTGGGTTAAGAAAAGCCATTGGCGCTAAAAATAAAGATATCCGCATTCAATTTCTTACAGAAGCTGTGCTGCTCACATTCATTGGCGGGGTCTTAGGAATTATTTTAGGTTGGGCCATATCGTTCACTGTAACTGCGCTTGGTTTGGTGCAAACTCAAATCTCGTTTTTCTCGGTTGTATTAGCTTTTGGGGTTTCGGCCGCCATTGGAATTATTTTTGGCTATTATCCGGCCCGCCGCGCCGCTAGCCTGAATCCTATAGAGGCGTTAAGATACGAGTAGTTTTTAATGGAGTTTCTCTGAACATCAACACCCTTACATTCTTGAGTTTGTAAGGATGTTGAGAGTTGAGCCGTTTGTCTTTGTAAACGCAATTGAATTCCCTCTCTAAAGAGGGTAGGATTAAGGCATTAAAAGCGACAAAGAAACAAGACATATAAAATCAATCGTAATATGGGTAAGTTCAATTTCAAAGATGAACAAGTAATGAAAGAGGTTTCGTATTATGAATTTATGGCTGTTTTGGATTCGGTACGCGTGAAAGTGATTGTAAAAGAAGTCGCGGGAGGAGAAAAACATTTTTGGAGCGTGATTCCATTTTGGGGAATAGATAAAAATACAAGCAGGCGGGTTTTGCATAGCGGTAACCCGGAACATGATTGAACTAAAAAACACCGCAAAAGCGGCATTTTTTAGCGGTGCCTGGGTACAGCTTGGATAGCCGTGACAGGGCCAAGGCCCTCCAAACACCAAATTCAGCATAGCATATCCTAAATAAAGTTGTCCACAAAGAAAAAACCCGCAAACGGCTCAACGCCGTTGAGCCGTTGTTGAACTATGAAAAAATACTTTTTATTG